>JAVWHX010000035.1:0-324 GCA_036639875.1 Coprobacillus sp. | reverse complement strand
CTTCTTGAATTGCTCCACCATAAAGAAGGAACTGTTCTGTTAATGTTGTTTTCCCTGCATCAGGGTGAGAAATAATCGCAAAAGTTCTACGTTTTTTCACTTGGTCAATAAAATCTGTCATGCTTTCCCTCCTTATGTTTATAAGCCTTTATATCATAATCAAGAATTCTCTTTTTGTCAATTTAAAATGCAAAGTTTCCATCCTTAATCTGATTCGAAAGTGATAATGTCTTCATGTATCGAAGTTGAAAATGTCCCAACTTATTAAACTATGTTACAATATAACCTCACAATATGAACGGGAGGTTACTATGAGAAAGGTCG
>JAVWHX010000034.1:0-24871 GCA_036639875.1 Coprobacillus sp. | reverse complement strand
ATAGGTGAAGACCTCCGCAACAAAGGACCCTTATAGGGTCGGTGCATACCACGCCTTTTAGGTGTGGTTATGATAATGTTTGTTTATGAATTTTTTGTGAATAAAATAATTTATTAACTATTTTAAATATTATTTCTTGTTTGTTCTTTCTAGCAAATAATCGGTTGATGTTTTATAGAAATCAGCGAGTTTTATTAAAATTTCAAGAGGGAGTTCTCTAGTTCCAGTTTCGTAATGAGAGTATGCTCTTTGAGTGATATTTAAAGCGTTTGCTAAAGTTGTTTGACTTAAGTCATTATCTTCTCTTAAATCTTTTATTCGTTTTAAATACATATGATTTTTACCTCCTTATATATTTTATCATTCATCTATGTACATAATTATATTGATGGAATGATGTGCAATTGACTTTTAGTACAATTTGCTCTAATATAAAATAGAACGGTATGGGCTGAATAGTAACGTTCTAAGGAAAGGAGAAACAAATGATTTATGATGAGAATGGTATTGCAGAAAAGATAATGAATGGAGAAACAGTAGGGAAGGAACAATTAATCGAGATGATTACTTTAATATTAAATGATGAATTGTTATTACTTGATAATGTAATTAAAACTATTAATGATAATCTTTGTGAAAGAGGGACAATTATGGTTTTAAAAAGAGATTTATATTCTTTGTATGATTTATTATTGAAATATTTATATGAGAACTTACAATAAAAAATAGGTTGATTCATAGATGAATCTAACCTAAATTATAAAATATGTAAGTAATTGCTAATTTCTCTTATCCTTTCATTATCTTTTATGGTTGTTCTTATGAGATTGTACCATCGGCCGCAAGATCTTCTGCTATATCTGCAACGGGATCGCCTGTAACTGCGAAATATTCAGTAGTGAAAGGAACTCCGTTAGAATCGGTTGGAAACATAGCAACACCATGTTCTGTATAATTTGATTCTAATCCAGCTTCCTTTAGTTCATCGAGGGTAGCACCATGAGTAAGTTGATAAACCATGGTTGAGATCATTTCCATATGACCGAGTTCCTCTGTTCCTATGTCGGTTAAAAGTGCCTTGCCTTTGTCATCTGGCATTGTATATCTTTGAGTAAGATATCTTAAAGATGCACCTAATTCTCCATTAGAACCACCAAATTGTGTAATAATAAATTTAGCCATTCTTAAATCCTTGTTCCTTATAGAAACAGGGTATTGTAGTTTTTTGTTATAAGCCCACATTCTTTATAATTCCTCCTTTAGTTTTGATGTTCCCAAGGCCAAGGACCTTGAACCCATTGAAATGGGGTTTGATTTGAACTGTCTTGTACCATAAGTGGTCCATATTGACTTTCATAAGCAACAGTAGCTTCTTCAGTTTTCTTAGAATAATCATTGAATAGTTGAATCATTCTTTGATTATGTGGATGAGTATCAAGATATAAATTAATTTCATGTGCTACAAATGAATACATTTGAACTTCTAATAAAGCTTGCTGTCTAGCACTACTTGGTTGTAAACAATAATTAGAAAAACCATTGTATGTCATATATAAGTCTTTAAAAAGATTTCCTAACATAATTGCCTCTTGTGGTTCAAATAATTTAGGACTTTTTTCTGAACAATGACGTGACATAGAAAATGGATCATAATAAGTTTGACTGTCTTGAAAAATATTCATAATTACCTCCTTCATCTATAGGTTATTCATAACAATAAGAAAAGTTATAGGCGAATGTTTATTTTCAGTTCATATTTCTAAATTATAATATAAAAGAAAGGTTAGGTGGATGTATGAGAGTAGAAATTGTTTATACAAGCCATTGCAAAGATGCGAAGAATCTCGCTGAAGACATGGCTAGATATGCTAAAACTTATGCAAAACCTATTTCACAATTTAATTTTAATGAAGATATTGATTTATTGGTTATTGGATTTGAAGAATATCGCTGTTTAAAAGATAAAGAATTAGAAGAATTTATTCTTAAGCTTTCAAGAAATCATATTAAAAATTTAGCATTATTCAATGTTTTTTGTTTGAAATCAAAACAAATGGATAAAGTTATTGAAATGTGTCAAAAACAAAATCTACCTTTAATGAGAGAAACTTATTCTTGTAAAAAAACAATTATATCAAAACCGTGTTGTTGTGATGATATGATTTCTGGAGCGAGAGTTTATATAGAAGATATGGTGAATATTTGTAGAAATTATTATTAATAGAGCTAATGCTCTTTTTTTGTTTCTTTATTTATGATAAAATACTAAAAACAAAAGGGGGATATTTATGAATAAATCTTATAAATTTGAAACATTACAAATTCATGCTGGACAAAAACCTGATCCAACAACAAAAGCAACAGGAGTACCTTTATATTTGTCTAATGCTTTTACATTTGATGATGCTGATCAAGCCAAAAATATATTTGCATTAGAAGAAGGTGGATACTTCTATTCAAGATTATCTAATCCAACAGTTGATGTTCTCCAACAAAGAATGGCAATGTTAGATGGTGGAAGTGCTGCCGTAGCTTTTTCTTCTGGAACAGCTGCGATTATGGGATTAATCATGACAGTTTGTCAATCTGGTGATGAGATCATTACTGCTAATAATTTATATGGGGGAACAATTGGATCATTATCAGGAACAATGCAAGGAATGGGCTTTCATACACATTTTGTAAATCCTAGAGATTTAGAAAAAATGGAATCATATATTAATGAAAAAACTAAGATGATTTTTGTGGAATCAGTTGGTAATCCTAATGGTGATATGCTTGATTTTGAAAAAATCAGTGCATTGTGTAAAAAACACAAATTATTATTTGTAGTTGATAACACAACACCAACACCATATTTATTTAGACCAATCGAACATGGAGCTGATGTTGTTGTATATTCAGTGACAAAGTATATTGCTGGTCATGGAAATGTGATGGGTGGAATTGTTGTTGATAGTGGTAAATTTGATTGGCATAACGAAAGATATCCTTTATTTACGACACCTGATAAAGCATATCATGACATTGTTTATGCTGATTTAAATGAGGCTGCTCTTTGTACAAAAATGGTTGCAAAAACATTAAGAGATTTAGGTGGATGTATGGCACCGTTTAATGCTTATATGACACTTTTAGGGCTTGAAACTTTATCGTTACGTATGGATAAACATGTTGATAATTCAAGAAAAATTGCAAAATTCTTAAATGACTGTGATGATGTGGCATGGGTAAGCTACGCTGAATTAGAAGGACATGATTCATATGAGTTGAGTCAAAAGTATTTCCCTAATGGATTCGGTGGATTGTTTACTTTTGGAGTTAAAGGTGGATTAGAAGGTGGTAAAACAGTTATTAATAATATTGAACTTTTTACACATGTTACTAATTTTGCTGATTCAAGAAGTTTGTTAACACATCCTGCTTCAACGACTCATGCACAAATGAGTGAAGAGGAAAGAATTGCTGGTGGGGTAAAACAAGAAACAATTCGTATTTCTGTTGGTTTAGAAAATGTTGATGATTTAATCAATGATTTAAAACAATGTTTCGATAAAATATAAAAAAGGTTGTTCAATTAAGAACAACCTTTAGTCTACTATCATTGCATTAGGAATAGGTGCTTTAGGGTTTTCTTTATTTATGTAGTCATAAAATAGTTTGCCATCAAAATGGTCTAATTCATGTTGTAAACAAATTGATAAGAAACCTCTTGCAACAATCTTAACTTCTTTGTCAGTTAAGGCATCATATCCCTTAACTGTTATTTTTGCGTATCTTGGTACATAACCATCAAAGTTCTCATTAACACTTAAACAACCTTCACCATCTTTTAAATAAGATCGTTTTTCAGTGTATGATACAACTTTTGGGTTAACCAATGCATAATTATCTTCGCTTTTTATATCTCCGTCATCATCATAATTAATAACATGGATAGCGCACATTCTTTTTAAAACACCAACTTGAATGGCTGCCATTCCAACACCTGGTCTTAAATCATATTTTTCAGCTAATTTCTCATCTTGTGAGTTGACTAAATATTCATACATATCCATTAAAACTTTTCTATCTTCTTGACTTAATGGTAAATCAACAGGTTGAGAAATTTGTCTAATAAGAGGGTTGGTGTCATCAACTATATCCTTCATTAAAATCATTATATCTTCACCTCACGGCAATTATCATATCATAAAATAAAAAAATATGCTAGAAATCTAGCATATTTTTGTACATCCACAGATAATGAGTAATAAGAAGACAACCAATACGATCGCAAACCAAGTACCACCGTTACCTCCAAATCCACATCCGCATCCAGTCATTGGATAAGATTGTTGACATCCACCACATCCAAATGGGTTGCATGGGTAAGTAGGCATATAGCTGTTACATCCGCATCCTCCATAGTTATAAGAGTTCATTGTATTCCCTCCTTTCAATTTAACATATTCTTTGTTTTATATTTTGCTAGTGTTTATACCCAGTTCTTATTTCTTTTTTTTAATATTTCATGTATAATAATTGAGAAAAAGGAAGTGAATAAAATGTACGATTATCCGTTAGATCCATTTTGGAGTACACAAGATATTATTGATGTTATGTCATTATATAATGCTGTAGAACAAGCTTATGAAGAAGGTATCTCTAAAAAAGAGTTTATGGAATGTTATCATAAATTTACAAATGTAGTTGATTCTAAAAGTGAACAAAAGAAGATTGATGATGCTTTTTTGAAGGCTTCTCAGTATTCTATATATAAGGTATTCATGCAAGCGAAAGATAATGATTGGATCGATATGAAATGATTACTTTATTAAAACGAATATTTAAAAGTAATGGTGTTGATAAAACTGTTTATATTTGTGTTGTTATCTTAACTATCTTTGGAATTGTAATGATAGGAAGTGCATCAAGTGGTCAAGCAGCAACCAAAGGTGCAAGTTATGCAACTATTAATATGGTGAAACAAGGTGCTTTTGTTTTGTTGGGATTTGGTTTTATGATATTTTTAACACGTTGCTTTAAAAAAAGTTGGATTAATCCAACATCAATATGGGTTTTCTATGCTATTGGGATTGTATCAATGATTGTCTGTTTAGCCTTTTCTGCAAAAGGTTCTCATGCATGGATAAAATTAGGACCTGTTTCTATTCAACCAGCTGAGTTTATGAAAATAGCCATGATCTTATTATTAGCTTTTTCTTTTGGGGAATTAGAGGAATTATGTCAAATTCCAAAGAATATTTCTCGTAGTAAAAAAGAGGAACTTCAAAAAAGAAAGGCTTGGTATTGCTTGTTTAGACCTGCATTAGCTATTGCTGTTGCTTGTGGAGTTGGGGTCTTTTTACAGAAGGATTTTGGAAGTTCAGCTATCTTAGGGTTTATTTGTATAATGCTATTCTTTATTACACCTAAACCATATTATAAGAAATATAAAAAATTAGTATTAATAGCTGGTGGTATTTTATTTGTTATTGGGATTTTGGGAATGGCATTTTTCTTAAAAGCATATCAAATTGCCAGAATTCACGCATGGCTAGATCCGTTATATGATCCATTGAACAACAGTATGCAAATCGCGAATGCGATGATAGCTTTTTCACAGGGTGGATTGTTAGGTAAAGGATTTGGGGCTTCTTCGCAAAAATATGGATACATACCTGAATCTCATAATGATATGATTTCGGCTATCATATATGAAGAATTAGGATTTGTAGGGTTTTTATTGTTTTTAATTCCATACTGTATTATTATTTATAAGATGTTTAATTACGCTATGAAGATAAATGATGTAAAAAGCAAACTCGTTTTATACGGTGTAGCAATTTATTTCTTTACTCATTTGATTGTTAATGTTGGCGGAGTTACTGGTTTGATTCCTATGACTGGTGTTCCTTTATTATTAATATCATCTGGGGGATCTTCTACTTTAGCAGCAATGATTGCTATTGGGGTAGCGCAATCTATTATCGCAAGATATAATAGGGATACTTTAAAAGAACAAATTTAATATATTTGCATATTCTAATATAGGTGAGAATATGGAAATTGATAATTTTAAAGCTTTTGTAAGGACTATACCAACAATTAAAGATGAAGTTGCGAATGGACGTTATACATGGCAACAACTTTATGAGTTGTATGTTTTATATGGTGAAAGTGATAAGATGTGGGAACCATATAGAAAGTCACAACTGGATTTAAATGGGATTTTAAATGTTGTTAAAAATGTTGATTTAGATGCATTATCTAAGAGTTTTGATGGTATTCAAAAGATATTGGATTTAGTAGGAGGTTTTGTTGTAAAGGAAGATAAACCTGCAGCTACAAAACAATGGTATGATGATTGATGATTCATTGAGAATGTATATGCGTTTACATCCAAAATGGTATCTTATCCTATCACGTTATCCTAGTGAATTCCCAACTCTTTTAGAACAATATAAAGTAGAAAACAAGTTAACAGTTGCTGATAAAATTGAAAAGGTTGGCACAATGTTACAAATGATTGAAATGTTATTATAGGAGAATATATGTATAAAGAGATTGATGAACTTGTTGAAGTTATATGTAAAGATAAAACATTTATAGATTATAAGGAAAGTGAAAAATCACTTGATAACCAAGATATTCAATCTTTATTATCAAAGCACCAAACGTTACAAGAAGATTATTTGAAAGTAAAAAAATATTCCCAATATGTTTCAGTGGATGAAACAAGAAAAGTTTTACTAGAAGTCAAAGAAGAAATGAAAGATAATGTATTGATTCAAAATTACTATAACAATTATTATCAATTAAATGAATTGTTAGAAGATGTTACAAAGATTGTTTTCAATAACATTAGTCAAGATATTAATATAGAAATGTTTAAATTATGAGGTTTTTATGAGAGTAATTGCAGGAAAGTTTAAGAGTAGACAATTAAAGAGTGTTGATTCATCACTGACGAGACCAACAACTGATAAGAATAAGGAAAACTTATTTAACATGATAGGTCCTTATTTTCAAGGTGGTGTTTGTCTTGATTTGTTTGGAGGTAGTGGAGGCTTAGGAATCGAGGCTGTAAGTAGAGGGATTGAAGAACTTTACAGTGTAGATAAACAATATAAAGCATTTCTAACAATTAAGGAAAATGTAAAAACATTAAAGATTGAAGAAAATGCCCATGTTTATAAGATGGATTATCAAAAAGCCTTAGAACAATTTGCTAAAGAAAAAATCAAGTTTGATTTGGTTTTCTTAGATCCACCTTATTCAATGAAGATAAATCAAAATATCCTTTTGTATATGGTTGAAAACCGTATGCTTAATGATGACTGTTTAATAGTTATTGAAGATTTAAATGAAGAGGTTTTTGAAATAAAGTCACCATTTGTTTTGAAAAAGCAACAATCTTATGGTATTACAACATTACAGATTATAAAATACAAGGAGTAAATTATGGAAATAAAAGCAGTATATGCTGGAACTTTTGATCCAGTCACTAATGGACATTTAGATATTATTGAAAGAGCAACACGTATGTATGATCATTTATATGTAACTATTTTTAATAATCCTGCTAAAAAATCATTATTTACACTAGAAGAAAGATTATCACTACTTAAGGAAGTTACAAAAGACTTTCCTAATGTTACAATTGATGTAAGTGATGAGTTATCTGTAGAATATGCAAAGAGAGTTGGAGCAAGTGTGTTGGTTCGCGGTTTACGTGCAACGATGGATTTTGAGTATGAACTTCAATTAGCTTTTTCGAATCAATATTTGGATGATAGTGTTGATATGGTTTTTCTTATGACAAGACCAAATCATTCTTATATTTCTTCTTCATCAGTAAAAGAAATAGCAAGTCATCATCATAGTGTTAATGGTTTGGTTCCATCTATTGTAGAAGAGGAATTAAAAAAGAAAATTAATCAGTAGAATAAATTGTCAAAATAACATGATGATGTTATGATATGTAAGACAAAGGTTTTTCTATTGATCTAAGAATATACCTTAAAGGTATATTTTTTTTGAGGAGGAGTAAAGGAAATGAATATTGTTAATTTAAGTGAAATGAGTATAACTGATATTAATGAATTATTAGACACTGCAATAGCATTTAAAAATGGAAAGAAGATTGATTATCATTTTCATAAAGTGGTTGCGAATTTATTCTTTGAACCATCAACAAGAACACATTATAGCTTTGATATGGCAGCTGGGAATCTTGGGTGTCGTACACAAAACTTTGAAGCATCTAACTCTAGTTTGACAAAAGGTGAAACTTTATATGATACTTGTAAATTATTTGAAAGTATTGGTTGTGATGCTTTGGTTATTCGTCATAATGAAGAAGATTATTTTGAACAGCTAGAAGGGATCAAGATTCCAATATTAAATGCTGGTGATGGAAAAGGAAATCATCCTTCTCAATCTTTACTAGATTTAATGACAATTAAGGAAGAATATGGATCTTTTGAAGGATTAAAGATTGTTATTGTTGGAGATATTAAACATTCACGTGTTGCTCATTCTAATTATGAAGTCATGCAAAGATTAGGTATGAAAGTTTATACTTCTGGACCTTTAGAATATAAAGAAGAAGGTTATAATTATATTGAATTTGATGAGATTATTGAAGATGTTGATATTGTTATGTTGTTAAGAGTGCAACACGAAAGACATCAAGAAGGACAAACATTTTTAAAGGAAGAGTATCATAAGAAATATGGATTATCTTTACATAGATACAATCTTTTAAAAGATACTGCAATTATTATGCATCCTGCTCCATTTAATAGAGATGTAGAAATTAAAGATGAACTTGTAGAAAGTGAAAAGAGTCGTATATTTAGACAGATGCAAAATGGTGTATTTGTAAGAATGGCACTCATTTATAAGGTATTAGGTGATGAATAGTTTTTTATTAAAGAATGCAAAATTATATAGAAATCAAATGTTTGAAGATGTTGATATTTTAATCATGGATGGTGTTATTGTTAAAATTGCTTCGAATATTGATGAAGAAGTCTATACATATGATTTAAAAGGGAAAGTTGTTTCTCATAATTTTATTGATATTCATACTCATTTAAGAGAACCTGGATATACACATAAAGAAACAATTGAAACTGGAACATTGAGTGCGTTGTATGGTGGTTATGGAACAGTCGTTGCAATGGCTAATACTTTGCCATGTATGGATAATAAAGAGACAATTGAAGATTTTACTGAACGTGTAAAAAAAGATGCTCATGTGAATGTGTATACATATAGCGCAATTACAAAGGGATTAAACGGTAAAGAGTTAGTGGATATGGAAAATATTATCAAAGAGGATATTGTTGTTGGATTCTCTGATGATGGTAAAGGTGTGCAAAGTGATGAAATGATGGAATTGGCTATGCAATTGGCAACAAATCTCGATTCTATTATTGTTGCTCATTGTGAAGATGAAAGAGAACTTCATGGAGGTTGTATTCATGAAGGTAAATATGCTAATGAGAATGGTTTGATTGGTATTAATAGTGCATCTGAATATAAGCAAGTAGAAAGAGATTTAAATCTTGTAAGAGATATTCATAATCGTTATCATGTTTGTCATATTTCAACATTAGAAACAGTTGATTTATTGAGAAATGCTTTAAAAGAAGGAATGAAAGTAAGTGGGGAAGCTTCTCCTCATCATTTGATTTTAACTGATGAAAACATTAAGGATTGTCATCCTAATTATAAAATGAATCCACCATTAAGATCAAAAGAAGATCATCAAGCATTAATTAATGGTTTGAATGATAAAACAATCAAGGTTATTGCAACTGATCATGCTCCTCATGCAAGAGATGAAAAGAATCGCCCAATTCAAGATGCACCATTTGGAATCATTGGTATTCAACATGCATTTCCTTTATTATATACTTACCTTGTTAAAAAGAATTTGGTTTCTTTGCCAGTGATTTTGGATGCTTTAACAGTTGGTCCAGCGAATGTACTCAGATTAGATGCGAGTATAGAGGTTGGTAAAACTGCAAACTTATGTATATTAGATTTGGAGAAATCGTTTGAAATCAAAGAAGAAGATATTCAATCTAAGTCTATCAATACACCTTTTATTGGAGTTAGATGTGATGGGCAAATTATTGCAAATATCGTTAATGGTAAAATTGTAGAATTGGAGGATTTATAATGGCTAATTATCAAGGAATGATGACAATTATTTCTAAGCGTCAATTAACAAATGATGTTTATGAAATGGTAATAGAAGGTGAAGCAGCAAGTTATATTAGTGCGCCAGGACAGTTTATTAATATTAAAATAAGTGATACTTTACAGCCTTATTTAAGAAGACCAATGAGTATCTGTGATTATGATGAAAATCATATTACGATTATTTTTAGAGTTGTTGGTGAAGGAACTCAAATTCTTGCTGATAAACAAATTGGTGATACTTTAGATTGTTTGATTGGTTTAGGTAATGGTTTTATTGATTTGAAATATAATTGTGCAGCAGTTATTGGTGGTGGATTAGGTGTTCCACCAATGTATAAGTTAGCTAAAGATTTGATCGAAAAAGGTATTAAAGTTATTGCTGTTTTGGGATTTAATAGTGAAAAAGAGATTTTCTATAAAGAAGAATTTGAAAAATTATGTCCTACTTTTATTGCAACAATGGATGGTAGCGTTGGTGATAAGGGAACAGTTATTGATGTTTTAGAAAATCATAATATACCAATGGAAGTCTATTATACATGTGGACCTGAAAGAATGTTAGATGCTTTAGTGAAGACTTACCCACAAAATGGTTATCTTTCATTTGAAGCTCGCATGGGATGTGGCTTTGGTGCTTGTATGGGATGTTCATGTAAAGTGAAAACAAAACCATATAAGAGAATATGTGTTGAAGGGCCAATATTACATTCTAGTGAGGTGATTATCAATGAGTAATTTAAGAGTGAAACTACCAGGGTTAGATATGAAAAACCCTGTTATACCAGCAAGTGGTACATTTGGATTTGGTTATGAATTTGAAAAGTTTTATGATATTAATGTTCTTGGATCTATGATGTTAAAGGGAACAACTTTAGAAGCACGTTATGGAAATCCTTTGCCTCGTATTGCTGAAGGACCTAGCGGTATGTTAAATGCTATTGGATTACAGAATCCTGGTGTTGATGCCGTTATGAATGAGGAATTAGAAAAACTAAGACCTCTTTATACAGATAAAGTAATTGCTAATGTTGCAGGGAGTTGTTTTGATGATTATGTAGAGTGTGCAAAAAGAATATCAACACATGATATGGTTGGAGCTTTAGAAATCAACATTTCATGTCCTAATGTTAAAGCTGGGGGAATTCAATTTGGTACAAATCCAGAGATGGCTGCAGATTTAACAAAAGCAATTAAGGAAGTTTCAAAGGTTCCTGTTTATATTAAGTTATCTCCAAATGTTACTGATATAGTTGCAATGGCAAAAGCTGTAGAAGCAGCTGGGGCTGATGGAATTACAATGATTAATACTTTAATCGGAATGCGTTTTGATTTAAAAACTGGAAGACCTATTATTGCAAATAAAACGGGTGGTTATAGTGGACCAGCTATTTTCCCAGTTGCATTGAAAATGGTTTATCAGGTTTCACAAGCAGTATCTATTCCAGTTATTGGAATGGGCGGCATAGCAACTGGTAGAGATGCTATTGAAATGATGATGGCTGGTGCGAGTGCAGTCGCTGTAGGTTGTCAGAATCTTGTTGATCCATATGCGTGTCCAAAGATTATTCAAGAAATGAATGATATTTTAGATGATATGGGAATTCAAGATATTCATGAAATTATTGGGAAGTCACATCAATATTAAGATGCTTAAATGCATCTTTTTTTAAAAATCACTTGACCTTATCCTAGGGGTAAGGTGTAAAAAGAGGGTGAGGTGAAAGAAATGAGAATAAAAGACGTAGAATTAAAAACAGGATTGTCTGCCAAAGCTATTCGTTTTTATGAAGGTAAAGGATTGATTGAGATTTCTAGAAATCATTCTGATTATCGAGAATATAGTGAAGATGATATTGAAAAATTATTGCGAATTAAATTATTAAGAAAGTGTGGTCTGTCTATTCAAGAACTGATAGATATAGAAAAAGGGAATCAAAAGTTAGATGATATTCTCTATGAACGCATTGAAGTATTTAATAAAGAAGAACTAGATAGAAATGATTGTAAGAACTTATGTGTAGATGTCTTAAAGGCAAAAGGGGATTATCAAAAACTTTATGATACAGTAGAACTTTTAGATTCTGACGAATATCAAGAGTTTATTGAATCTTTAGCTGAAAACGAACTTCCTTCTTTATCAAGACAAATCTTTTTAACGATTGTTGGAATGGGACCTATTTTAAGTTCACTTCTCTTTCTTGAAATGAAGCAATATGATCGCTTATGGATAGGATTGTTGTTATCTACAGTTATGACTATTTGCTTAACTTTGAGTTGGCGTTCCTTTATCACAAAGTATAAATTTCAAAAAGAAACATTGAAACAAGGAATTATTCATTTTCTTAAAATGTTTTTGATATTTATAATATTGCTTGTTATTCTCTTTGGAAGTATGTTTGGTATTATGTTTCTTCAAAATCTTGTTTTTATGCAAGATACAACATATATTTTAACTCAAAGTAGATGGACAACTTTAGGCTTTTTACTATTAGGTTTTGAAATTCTGTTATTATTTTTAGGTTTTATAAGTCGTTTTATGAAACATAAAGATTTCAAGGATTATGAATGGTTGTTTAGTAGATTGGTTAAACATAAATGGAAATTAATTGTTTGTAGTACGTTGATTGGATTGTTTTGCTTTACTAATGTCACTGCTGTTCATAATGAAGGTATCATAAAATATTCGCTTTTCAATATTGGAGGTACACATTATAATTTTGATGAAGTTCAACAAGTCAAAACTGGATTTCATGGGAATCAGATTCCTTATGTTCAATCAAAAGGTGATTTCTATTATTATCTGATAATGGATGACGGGAATAAACTTGTATTTGTTGATTGTCAAACAACATCTCAGTATGAAGAACAGACTTATAGTGAATTGGTTGAACTAGATAATCAAGTTATGAAGTATAAACCAGAGAAAATATCAAATAGTGATTATTTTCAATATGCAATGCTAGATCAAGAATATATTGATCGCTTTATTTCTATTATTAATCATAAGTAAATGTAAGAAAAGAGTAAAACTGTTCATACTATCATTGGTGATCATATGTCAATTTACTTACAACTCTTTTTAGCAAGTTTCTTTTGGGGTACAAATATTATTGTTATGAAGTTGTTGTTGAATGAAGTTCCTTTTCTTTTTTTAGCAACTCTTCGTGTTTTCTTATCATTGTTATTTATTGGTATATATATGAAATATAAAAAGATATCTTTTGTATCATATAATAAAAAGAAAATGATAGTGATAGGTATTCTTGCTATTTATTTAAATTTCTATTTTACTTTTTTAGGAATGAATCAAGTGAAGGGGATAGATAATGCATTAATTAATGCACTTGCTCCAACATTGACTTTTCTTTTCTCTATTGTTTTATTAAAAAAGAAACCTAATCGTAATGAATGGATAGCTATTATGTTATCTGTTTTTGCTTTTTTACTATCTATTCATTTTCAAATATTATCTATTAAGATTGGTTTTTGGTTATTGTTTGCTGGTATGTTTTTATATATGTTAGGAAATGTATTGATACAGAAGTGGAAGTTAGAGAGTACTTTGAATTTATCTTTTTGTGAACTGTTATATGGCTTTATTCCTTTGCTTATTCATTGTCTTGTTGTAGGACAATTTGATGTTAGACATTTATATCAAATAAGTTTAATGAACTGGTTTTTATTTATTGTGATATCTGGAATAGGCTTTGCTTATATACAAGTCACATATATGAAATCTATTCAAGTTATTGGTGCTTTAAAAACAAGTTTCTTTTTAAGCTTAAATCCGTTATTTACATATCTTGAATCCTTAATCTTTTTAAATGAATCTTTTGATTTTTTACATTGTTTATCATTTGCTTTGATAGGAATTGCAATTGTTCTTATTAAGAAACGAATAAATAGCGATAGTATCAAATAAATCTTGACTTTTACTGTTATTATCTCTATAATAATCATTGCGGCAACATCTAGGATATAAGAGTCCTCGACCTATACCTTGGAGTTAGCTAAGTTCAATAAGGAGGAAATACAATGTTAACTAAAGAAGAAAAAACAGCAATTATGAAGCAATATGCTACTAAAGAAGGAGATACAGGTTCTCCAGAAGTACAAATTGCTGTATTAACTGCAGACATCAACAAATTAAATGGACATTTCAAAGTTCATAAAAAAGATCATCATTCAAATAGAGGTCTTTTAAAGAAGATTGGTAGAAGAAGAGATTTATTAAAATATTTAAAAAATAAAAATCTTGATAGATATACAACATTAGTTGATAGCTTAGGATTAAGAAGATAAGATATTGTAAAAAACAATATCTTTTTTTTATTTTTTCAATTATAATAATGTCGATAATTGTTAGGAAAGGATGTGATTGTATGTTTGAAAAAGAAAGCGATGTTCCCGAGCTATTTCCTTGTCTAAACATCAATGATATCAAGGGGGAACAATTATGGAAGAAAGAATTGAAGAGTTAGAAAAACAAATAAATGATTTATTAAAAGATAAAAAATATCATCAGATTAGAGAATTACTTATTGATTTAAATGAAGCGGATATTGCTGAAATTATTGAAACATTTGAAGAGAAAGATGATGTTGTAAGAATCTTTAGATTATTGCCTAAAGATAATGCTGCTGAAGTCTTTTCGCATATTCCTGTAGAATATGAGCAAATGATTATTGAGTCCCTAACAAATAGAGAAATAGGGCAAATTATGAGTGATTTGTATTCAGATGATGCAGTAGATATGTTAGAAGAAATGCCTGCTAATGTTGTAAAACGAATATTAGCTGTTGTTGATAAAGATACAAGAAGAGAAATTAACAGTTTGTTGAAATATCCCGATGATTCCGCTGGGAGTGTCATGACTGTTGAATTTGTTGATTTAAGAGCATATATGAGTGTTAAAGATGCGATTGAAAGAATTAGAAAAATTGGTTTAGATAAAGAAACAATTAATATTTGTTATGTAACAGATGCACAGACGCATTTGTTAGGGATTCTCACTTTAAGAGAACTTATCTTGGCTGAAGAAGATGATAATGTAAAAGAATTAATGACTGAAAATGTTATTACTGTTCATACATTGGATGACCAAGAAGAGGTTGTTAGACAATTTCAAAAATATGATTTTGCAGCAATGCCTGTAGTAGATAACGAAAACAGACTGGTGGGAATTATCACAGTTGATGATGTTATGGATATTATCGAAGAAGAAGCAACTGAAGATATTGAAATGATGGCAGCTATTACACCAACTGATCAACCTTATATGAAAACAAGTGTTTTTGAAACATATAAAAAACGTATTCCTTGGTTGATGATTTTGATGATTTCTGCTTCAATTACTGGAAAGATTATTCAAGGATATGAAGCAGCGCTATCAAGTTGTGTTATCCTAACAGCATTTATTCCTATGTTAATGGATACTGGTGGGAATTGTGGCTCTCAAGCCTCTGTATCAGTAATACGTGCTATTTCATTAGATGAAATTGAGTTTAAAGAATTACCAGTTATTATTCTTAAAGAATTAAGAGTTTCAGTGCTTGTTGGAGGAACTTTGGCAATTGCTAACTTTGCAAAGGTGATGTTGGTTGATCATACTTCATTAATGGTTGCTTTGGTTATCTGCTTCACTTTATTTGCAACTGTTGTTGTTGCAAAGTTTGTTGGTTGTATTTTACCAGTACTTGCGGATAAAATCGGTTTTGATCCTGCGGTTATGGCAAGTCCTTTTATTACAACAATAGTTGATGCATTATCTTTGATTGTTTATTTTACAATTGCGGGGGTTCTTTTAGGAATATAGGAGCAGAATATGATTGAATCTATGTATATATCTATAATTGGTATTATTTACTTATTAATGCTTTTTGTTCCAAATATGATTTGGACTAAATATCAACCTGTAGGTTATAGTTCATCACAAGAAAATAAAATTTTATTGTTTTGTGAAAAGATAGGGCAAATTTTGGTAACTATTTTTTCAGTTGTTATATTTAATAAAACTGCTTCTTTATCCATAATATGGTTGGCTTTATCGATGATTTTTATGGTTTTGTATGAATGTTATTGGATTCGTTATTTTAGAAGTGATAAACAACTTCCAGATTTTTATCGTTCTTTTTTAAGAATACCTGTTCCTGGTGCATTCTTACCGATTATTGCGTTTGCTTTATTAAGTGTTTATCATTTGAATATTCCACTTTTGATATCAACGTTAATTCTTGGTATTGGACATATTGGAATTCATTTGCAACATCTTAGAGAAATTGATGAATAAGATTATAAATATACTGTATTACCGAAGTTGAATAAGCGGTAGTGCAGTTTTTATTTTTAGAGTTATTAAATGAGTATTATGTAATAATTTTTTATTTGATTTCAAAAAGAAATGTTTTGTTATTAAGAGGATTTATGCTATAATAGTTGAGATAATGAATGAG
The DNA here is from genome assembly GCA_036639875.1 of Coprobacillus sp. Lineage (GTDB taxonomy): Bacteria > Bacillota_I > Bacilli_A > Erysipelotrichales > Coprobacillaceae > JAVWHX01. Next base: position 8,219 of record JAVWHX010000034.1, on the reverse strand, counting down.
GTGGAAATATAATATGTCAAAACAAGTGTTTAGTTGTGATTTTTATGGAAAAAAGTTAACAGTTGAAGCAGGTGAATTAGCGAAACAAGCTAATGGATCTGTTTTGGTAAGATATGATGATACAGTTATCTTATCAACTGCTGTAGCGGGGAAAGAACCAAAAGATGTTGATTTCTTCCCACTTACAGTTACATATGAAGAAAAGTTATATTCAGTTGGTAAAATTCCAGGTGGATTCTTAAAAAGAGAAGGGCGTCCTAGTGAACATGGTACATTAACTTCACGTATGATTGATAGACCAATTCGTCCTTTGTTTGCTGATGGTTTTAGAAATGAAGTGCAAGTTGTGAATACTGTATTATCAGTTGATCAAAATGCAACTCCTGAAATGGCAGCAATGTTAGGTGCTTCTTTAGCAATCTGTTTATCTGATATTCCTTTTAATGGACCAATTGCTGGTGTTACTGTAGGGTTAATTGATGGTGAATTTGTTGTTAATGCAGGACCTGAAGAAATGGAAAAGAGTTTAATTCATCTTGAAGTTGCTGGAACAAAAGATGCTATTAATATGGTTGAAGCTGATGCTAAAGAAGTTGATGAAGAAACAATGTTAAATGCATTAATGTTTGGTCATGATAAGATTAAGGAATTAATTGCTTTCCAAGAACAAGTTGTTGAAGCTTGTGGTAAGGAAAAAACTGAAATTCCTTTGTTTGAAATTGATTCTGCAATTACTGAAGAAGTTGAATCTTTGGCTAAGGAAAGAATGATTAATGCTGTTCGTATTCCTGGTAAACTTGAAAGATATGGTGCAATTGATGATATTAATGCTGAAGTTGTTGCTTTATTTGAAGCAAGAGATTACGCAGATTTAAAAGTACAAGCAAAAGTATTAAAACAAGTGAAAATCGTTTTACATGATTTAGAAAAAGATGAAGTAAGAAGATTAATCACTGAAGATAAGGTAAGACCTGATGGAAGAAAAGTTGATGAAGTAAGACCTTTAAATTCTCAGATAGATTTATTACCAAGAGTTCATGGTTCAGCTTTATTTACACGTGGTGAAACACAAATTCTTTCTGTATGTACATTAGGTGCATTAGGTGAACATCAAAAAATTGATGGTTTAGGATTAGAAGATCAAAAAAGATTTATGCATCACTATAACTTCCCACCATATTCAGTTGGTGAAACTGGAAGAATGGGAGCACCAGGACGTAGAGAAGTTGGTCATGGAGCTTTAGGTGAAAGAGCATTAGCTCAAGTTATTCCTAGTGAAGATGCATTCCCTTATACAATTCGTGTTGTTTCAGAAGTTTTAGAATCAAATGGTTCTTCATCACAAGGTTCTATTTGTGCTTCTTCTATGGCATTGATGGCTGCAGGTGTCCCAATTAGTAATCCAGTTAGTGGTGTTGCGATGGGATTAGTTAAAAAAGGTGATGATTATACTATTTTAACTGATATCCAAGGTATGGAAGATCATTTAGGTGATATGGACTTTAAAGTTGCTGGTACTAAGAATGGTATCTGTGCTTTACAAATGGATATTAAGATTGATGGAATTACTAAAGAAATCTTACAAGAAGCTTTGGCTCAAGCGAAGATTGGTAGACAAGAAATTATGGATAATATGTTAGGCGCAATCTCTGAGACAAGAGCTCAATTAAGTGATTATGCACCTAAGGTATTTATGATGAGAATTGAACCAGAACAAATCAAAGATGTTATTGGCCCAGGTGGTAAAAACATCAATGAAATTATCGAAAAATCAAATGAAGTTAAGATTGATATTGAACAAGATGGTCGTGTTACTATCTATCATTTTGATCAAGCTGCAATTCAAAATGCTGCTAGACTTATTGAAAATATTGTTAAAAAGGCAAAGATCGATGAAGTTTATGATGGTAAAGTTGTCAGAGTAGAAGATAAATATGCATTTATTGAACTATTTGAAGGAACTAATGGTTTCTTACATGTAGGTGATGTTGCTCATGAAAGAATTGAAAAAGTTTCTGATGTCTTGAAATTAGGAGATATCTGTAAAGTTAAAGTTTCTAAGATTACTGATAAAGGTGTTAATGTTTCTAGAAAAGCATTATTACCAAAACCAGTTCAACCAAAAGAAGATAAACCAAGTGAATAAAATCATTTTGGCGTCTAACTCGCCAAGAAGAAAAGAATTACTAGAAAAAGCAGGCATCGATTTTATAATCGATGCTTCTTCTATAGATGAAACAATGGATGAAACTTTACCTTTAATTGAAAGATTTCAAAAACTAGCAACAGACAAAGCAACACCAATTCATGAAAAATATCCTAATGATATTGTGATTGGTGCTGATACAATTGTATATTTCGATAATCAGATTATCGGAAAAGCGAAAGATAGAAAAGAAGCAAAAAGAATATTAACAACTTTATCTCATCATAAACATAGTGTGTATACTGGTGTAGCAATTTATTTTCAAAATGAATTGGTTACATTTGTAGAAAAAACAGATGTATATTTTAAGGATATTACAGATTTACTTGATGATTATCTTGATTCTTTGGAATGGCAAGGTAAAGCAGGTGCTTATGGTATTCAAGGAAAAGCAGTAGTTTTTGTTGATAAAATAGATGGTGATAGAGATAATGTTATTGGATTACCAATAACAAGAGTTGTTGAAGTTTTGGAAAATAGAAAAGTATTATAAAGAGTTGAAATTAATATTAACTCTTTTTTTGTGTTTAAGTCTATGATATTGTTGTATATATAGATTCATAAATGAAAGGGGAAAATATGAAGATTTTAGTATTGTGTTTAAAAGCTTTTGAGACAATGGAATTTAGTGTTTTTATTGATGTTATGGGATGGGCACGTGATGATTTTGAATGTGATATAATGGTTGAAACATGTGGATTTAATCAATGTGTAAAGAGTACTTTTGGAGTTCCTATTATTATGGATAAATTGATTGATGATATATCTGTTGAAGATTATGATGCTCTTGCTATTCCAGGAGGTTTTCAAGAATATGGTTTTTATGATGAAGCATACGATGAAAAGACATTGAATTTAATTAGAGAATTTCATCATCAAAATAAAATAATAGCAACTGTATGCGTAGCTGCTTTTCCACTAGCGAAAAGTGGAATACTAGTTAATAAAACTGCTACAACATATCATCTTAGAGGCGGCTATAAACAAAGAGAGTTAGCAGATATGGGAGTAAAAGTTGTCAATGAACCTGTTGTTGTGGATCAAAACATTATAACTTCTTATTGTCCACAAACTGCTGCTTATGTAGCTTTTGAATTGTTAGAGATGTTGACTTCAAATGAGAAAGCATTGCTTGTAAAAGAAGCGATGGGATACTAAAATCATTATTTTAATGAGGTAATAAATATGGAAAAAGAAATATTGTCTATTCAAAAAATTCCTTCAATAATATGGGGAACACCATCAAATAAAGTTATTATTGCAATTCATGGAAGTATGTCTAATAAAGCGGATATTCCAATCGAAATATTAGCAAAAATTGCTTTATCAAAAGGATATCAGGTATTCAGCTTTGATTTGCCTGAACATGGTGATAGAAAAGATGATGAAAGATTGTGTAAAGTTCAAGAATGTGTTGATGATCTTACAACGATGATGCAATATGCAAAAGAACGTTGGAGTGAAATAAGTTTATTTGCGAATAGTATGGGAGCTTATTTTAGTCTTTTGGCTTATCAAAATGAAACGATAGATAAAGCTCTATTTTTGTCACCGGTCGTAGATATGGAAAGAATTATAGAAAATATGATGCATTGGTTTGAAATTTCTGAAGAAAGATTGGAAAAGGAAGAAACAATTCCAACCCCAATTGGTCAAACGTTATATTGGGATTATTACTGCTATGTTAAAGAACATCCTATCAAAAACTGGAATATTGATACGTTTATTTTATATGGGGATAAAGATGATATGTGTGAAAAAGACACAATCTCTGGTTTTGTAGAAAAACATAATTGTGAATTACAAGTTGTTGAAGAGTGTGAACATTATTTTCATACTTCATATCAGCTTCATATATTAGAGACGTGGTTAAAAAATATTATAAATGGAGGGGATTAGAAATGAATGATTTTAGTCTAGAGGGTTTGATTTTTTTAGTTATTATACTTTTCTTACTTGTATATGGATTATTTATACTTATTAAAATTGCTGTTAAAACTGCAATTAGAGAATTAGAAGAAGAAAAAAAGCAGAATAAATAATAGTGATATTTTATAAATATTGCTATTTTTTTGCTAGAAAATGTAAACGCATTCTTTTTTTGTTGTTTTTTTTATGTATTTTGATTATAATTAGGAGTAGGGAAAAATGGAGGATACAATATGGAAAAGAAAGTAAAAAGAATTGCATTACTTTCTGGTGGCGGAGACTGCCCTGGATTAAATGCGGTTATTAGAACAATTACAAAAACTGCTATTCGTAAATATGGTTGGGAAGTTATCGGCTATGTTTATGGATATAGAGGTCTTTATAACAATGATTATATTGAATTAACTGAAGAAAAGGTTGAAAATATTTATAAAGAAGGTGGAACTATTTTATTTAGTTCTAACAAAGACAATCTTTTTGATTATTTAGTTGATGATGGTCAAGGTGGGAAAGTAAAAAAAGATGTCAGTGATGTTGGGGTTAATAATCTTAAAGAAGCTGGTGTTGATGTATTGGTTGTACTAGGTGGAGATGGGACTTTAACAAGTGCTAGGGATTTCTCAAGAAAAGGTGTTAATGTTATTGGAGTACCGAAGACAATGGATAATGATTTATCAAGTACTGATTTAACTTATGGTTTTATTAGTGCAATGAGTGTTGGTACTGAATTTGTTGATCGTTTACAAACAACAGCAAAATCTCATCATCGTGTTATCTGCTGTGAATTGATGGGAAGAGATGCTGGATGGATTGCTTTATATGCCGGTTTGGCTGGAAATGCTGGTGTTTGTTTGATTCCTGAAATTCCATTCACAATTGAAAATATTGCTAAACATGTTGAGAAACGTGATGCTGAAGGTCATCCTTATACAGTTATTGCTGTTGCTGAAGGTGCTAAATATGCTGATGGTACGAAAGTAATTGGTAAGATTGTTGAAGATTCACCTGATCCAGTTCGTTATAGTGGTTTAGCAGCTAAGGTTGCTGATGATTTAGAAAAGGTTATTCCAAACCATGAAGTTCGTTCTGTAAATCCAGGACATATTATTCGTGGTGGAGATATTGCTCCTTATGATAGAATTTTATCTATTCGTTTTGGTGCTCATGCTTGCAAATTGATTGATGAAGGTAAATTTGGGAATGTTGCAACAATTCGTGGAGAAGATATGAGTTGTACTTCGTTAGAAGAAGTTATTGGAGATGCTAAAATCGGTAAACAAAAACGTGTTGATCCTAATGGTGAACTTGTGAATGCTGCAAAAGCTATTGGTATTAGTTTTGGTGATGAATAAAGTCCTTAGGGACTTTTTCTTTTGTTTTGTTTGATTTAAGTGGGATACTTTGATAGAATGCTTATACAGGTAAGGAGGAATTTCATGGTAGAAGAATTAATTCAAGAAGGTTCGTATTTTGAGGCTTTAGAAATGCTTAATGATATGTCTGATGAAAATACGAGATATTTAAGACTTGTGTGCTTGGTAGGGTTAAAAGAGTATCAAAGGGCAAAGCAAGAAGGAATAATTGCTAAAGCACAGGCTAAAGAAACGTATTATGATGTTATTTCAATGTATGTCACTACTTTAAAAGAGTTAGGTGAGTTTGAGGAAGCTATTAATATATTAATAGAAGAACTTTCTATGCCTTATATTCCTTATCAATATGAAATGTTATTTAATACTGCATATGATGAGATATTGTTAGATAAACAAGAAATGAATTATGAAGTTGAATCAAAGAATCAAATATTTTCAGTTGAAGAGATTGCTCAAATATTGAAGAATAAAGATTGTAATGAAGATTTATTGTATATGGCTTTAGATCAATTACAACAACTTAATATTCGTTTGATGATTCCAACAGTTCAAGATTATTTATTAAATCCACATCGTCATTATTTTGCAAAAACATTACTTATTGAAATTATGATTGAACAACAAGTAGATGAAGATATGCAAGTAGAAAAATTCGGACAAATATATGATGTGAATCCTACATATTTATCACTTGTTTTAGAACAATCTCAATATGAAGGAATATTACGCTTTTTACAAAATGGTTTAGAAGATGAAAATCCAACACTTTTTAATCAATGTGTTGAATATTTAGAATATTCTTTATATGCTTTATATCCTAAAGAGATATATGAAGATGAATATGGTGTAAAAGCAGCTGCTATTCATTATTATGTAGCAACTTTACAAGGTATGGAAATAGATGTCGAAGATTTAGAAATCATGTATTATTGTGATAAATTTGAAATTGAACAAGAGGTTTTAGCACTCAAACAAATAGAGTGTTAAAGTAGTTGCAATATTTTTATGTTTCATGTATAATAAGCGTGTTAAATTAATGGAGGAAGTATAAATGGAAACAGTTTGTAATAAGCTAGAAAATTGTATGGTAGAAGTGAAGGTATCATTCACTACTGAAGAATGGAAAGATGCTCAAGATAAAGCATTAAACAAATTAGCAAAAAATGTAAAAATGGATGGTTTTAGACAAGGTAAAGCTCCAATTAAAATGATTAAAGCAAAAATTGGTAAAGCTGCTATCTTAGAAGAAGCAACTGATGTTATTTTACAAAAAAGTTATGCTGGAATTTTATTAGATAATAATATTAGTCCTGTAGGACAACCAGAAGTGAAAATTGATGAATTAACTGAAGAAGTATTGAAAGTGACTGTTAATGCTCCTGTAGCTCCTGAAGTTAAATTAGGGAAATATAAAGGATTAGAAGTTAAGAAAGAATCTACAAAAGTATCTAAGAAAGATATTGATGCTGAATTAAAGAATTATCAAAATCAATTCGCTGAATTAGTTATTAAAGAAACTGGTAAAGTTGAAAACGGAGATACTGCTGTTATTGATTTTGAAGGTTTTAAAGATGGTGTTCCTTTTGACGGTGGAAAAGGTGAAAACCATCCATTAGAAATTGGTTCAGGATCATTTATTCCTGGATTTGAAGAAAAAGTTATTGGTATGGAAATTGGTTCAGAAAAAGATATCGAAGTGACTTTCCCAGAAGATTATCAAGCTGCTGATTTAGCTGGTCAAGCCGTTGTCTTCAAAGTGAAAGTTCATGAAATCAAATCTAAGGTATTACCTGAAGTTGATGATGAATTAGCAAAAGATGTTAATATTGAAGGTGTTGAAACTTTAGCTGATTTAGAAACTTATACGAAAGAACAATTAAAGAATAGAAAAGAAAAAGAAGTAGAAAGTAAATTTAGTGATGATGTCTTTAAAGCAGTTGTTGAAAACACTCCATTAGAAGTGCCTGCTGTTATGGTAGAAAGCGAAACTCAAAACATGTTAAGAGAAGTTGAACAAAACTTATCACAACAAGGATTGAATATGGAATTATTCCAACAAATTACTGGTAAGACAATGGATGATATCAAAGGTGAAATGAGTGAACAAGCTGAAAGTCGTGTTAAATTCAATTTAATTCTTGCTGAAATTGTAAAAGCAGAAAATATTGAAGTGACTGAAGAAGAAGTTGATGCTGAAATCAGTGAAATTGCTAGTTATTATGGTAAAGAAGTTGATGAAGTTAAGAAAATATTTGGTGGTCAATTAGACCAAATCAAACATGATTTAGCAACTCGTAAAGCTGTTCAATTAATCAAAGATAACGTAAAATAAATAAGACGCTAAAAGCGTCTTGTTTTGTTAAATCGTTTGAATAGACTATAGGTTATAAATGGTATATAATGTTTATACGTTAAGGATTTAGGAGGTAATGAATATGAATGAATTAGATATTATAGTTGATTTACCTGTCATTTGTACAAGAGGGATGATTGTTTTTCCTACTCATGAGATTTCTTTAGATGTAGGAAGAAGTTTTAGTTTAAAAGCTATTGAAAATAGTATTAATGAATTTGATGAAAACATTGTTTTTATTTCACAAATTAATCCTATTGATGAGAATACTGATTTTAGTCATGTTTATCATTTTGGAACTTTATGTAAAGTAAAGAGAAGAATTAAAAGAGATAATCATGGAACAATTAAATTGACT
>JAVWHX010000033.1:0-26708 GCA_036639875.1 Coprobacillus sp. | reverse complement strand
ATGGAAATGATAGTCAACTTAGAAAAAGATAGTTATCCAATTTATATTGAAAAAGGAATATTAGATCAAATAATTGAGTATATAAAACCAATCTTTAAAGGAAATAAAATTATGATTATTTCTGATGATCAAGTTTATTCATATTATGGAGATAAAATCGAATCACAATTAAATAAAGAATATGATGTTTCTCATGTGGTTTTACCACATGGAGAACAATCGAAGAGATTTGATATCTTACCTTCTATCTATAGTGAGTTACTCTCATTTCAATTAACAAGAACTGATTTGATTATAGCATTAGGTGGAGGAGTTATTGGTGATTTGGCAGGCTTTGTCGCAAGTACTTATATGCGAGGAATTAAGTTTGTTCAAATTCCAACTTCTTTGTTAGCACAAGTAGATTCTAGTGTTGGTGGAAAAGTAGCTGTTGATTTACCAGAAGGTAAAAATTTAGTAGGAGCATTTAAACATCCTTCAGCTGTATTGATTGACCCATTAACACTTCAAACTTTAGATAAAAGATTTATTGCGGATGGAATGGGTGAAGTTATTAAATATGGTTGTATCTTTGATAAAGACTTATTTGACAAACTTGCATCATACTCATCTTTTGATGAATTATATGGAGATATTGATTCAGTTATCTATCGTTGTGTAGATTTAAAAAGAGATGTTGTAGAAAAAGATTTATATGATTTTGGTGATCGTTTGGTATTGAATTTTGGACATACATTAGGACATGCTATTGAACAATATTATCATTATGAAACATATTCTCATGGAGAAGCTATTAGTATTGGAATGGTTCAATTATCACGTATTGCAGAAATGAAGAACTTAACAAAGTTAGGAACTTCTTCACAGATAGAAGATGTATTGGTTAAATATCATTTACCAAGTGTTTCTCATTTAAAAACAAAAGATTTAAAACAAGCAATGGCATTAGATAAAAAGAATATTCATAAAAAGCTATCTTATGTTTTAATACATGAAATAGGTAAATCATATGTTTATCCAAGTGATTTAACATTTATCGATCAATTAGAGGAGGTATAAAATGACACAAATAAAAATAAAACCAAATCCATTATCAGGAAGTGTTCAAGTTCCTCCTTCTAAGAGTATGGCGCATCGTGCTATTATTTGTGCATCACTTGCTCAAGGACAAAGTATCATTAGTGGAATTGAATATTCACAAGATATCAAAGCAACAATTTCTGCAATGAAAGCATTAGGAACAATTATTGTTGAACGTGAAGATTGTTTAGAGGTTGATGGCACAACAACTTTCTTTAGAAATAAGTGTGATATTAATTGTGAAGAGTCTGGGTCAACATTAAGGTTTATGGTACCTATCTCAATTATCTGTGAAGCCAATGTTCATTTTACAGGAGCAGGAAGATTAGGGAAAAGACCTTTAGATGTATTTTATAAAATCTTTGATCAACAAAATATTGCTTATTTATATCAAGAAGATGTATTAGATTTATATATTCAAGGACAGTTAAAAGCAGGAACTTTTGAGATTCCTGGAAATGTCTCTTCACAATTTATTAGTGGTTTATTATTTGCATTACCATTAATGGATGGCGATTCAAAAATCATCATAACATCTGAATTAGAATCAAAAGGATATATTGATTTAACAATTCAAATGTTAAATCAATATGGTATACATATAGAGAATCATCATTATCAAGAATTTGTGATTAAAGGGCAACAACAATATATGCCTTGTGATTATCAAGTTGAAGCTGATTTTTCACAAGCTGCTTTCTATTTGGTTGCAGGAGCATTAGGAAATAACGTTGTTTTAAAAGGTTTGAATTTAGACTCTTATCAAGGAGATAAGGCAGCTATTACAATATTAGAATCAATGGGTTGTTCCCTTATTGAAGATGGTGAGGGGTATCGTATTGTTTGTGATGAATTAAAAGGAACAGGGATTGATGGTTCGCAATGTCCAGATATTATACCAGTTATTGCATTAGGTTGTGCCTTAGCAAAAGGAACAACAACTATCAATAATATTGCAAGATTACGTATTAAAGAATGTGATCGTTTAAGTGCCACTGTTGAAGTCATCAATGCACTAGGCGGACAAGCTAAAGAATCTGATGACAGTATGATAATTACAGGTGTTTCCTGTTTATTAGGAGGAAGTGTTTCTGCTTATAATGATCATCGTATGGCTATGATGGAAGCTATTGCATCAACTGTATGTAAAGAAGATGTGATTGTTGATGATAAGGATTGTGTTAAGAAATCTTATCCGAGTTTTTGGGAACATTTTACAATGTTGAAAGGAGAATATCATGAGTTCTAATTGGGGTACAAATATTGAACTTTCTATCTTTGGTGAAAGTCATGGAAAAGCAATTGGTATAGTGATGGGTAATTTACCTGCTGGTATTAAACTAGATATGGAAGAAATTAAATATCAAATGAAACGTAGAGCACCAGGGCTTGATAAAATGTCTACACCAAGAAAAGAAAAAGATGAAGTTGAAATTATGAGTGGTATTCTTGATGGTGTCACAACGGGTGCACCATTATGTGCAATGATTTATAATAGTGATCAACATTCAAAAGATTATTCTCTTTTAAAAGAATGTATGAGACCTGGACATAGTGATTATCCAGCTTATATTAAATATGAGGGATTTAATGATGTAAGAGGTGGTGGACATTTTTCTGGAAGAATAACAGCACCTATTGTATTTGCAGGGAGTGTTGCTAAACAAATATTAAAACAAAAAGGTATTGTGATAGGTGCTCATATTCAAAGTATTAAGGATATCAAAGATGACCGTTTCCCAATTAATGTTGATGAAACATTGATTCATGAAATGTTAAAACAACATTATCCAACTCTTAAAAAGGGTATCTTTGATAAGATGCAAGAAGTAGTAGAAGAAGCAAGAATGAATCAAGATTCAGTTGGTGGAATGATTGAATGTGCAATTCTAAATGTCCCTACTGGATTAGGAAATCCTTTCTTTGATTCTATTGAATCACATTTATCACCATTACTTTTTAGTATCCCAGCAGTTAAAAGTGTAAGCTTTGGGTTAGGTGAAGAGATCACGGAGTTATATGGTCATCAAGCAAATGATGAATATTATTATGATGGAGATAGTGTTAAAACTAAGACTAATCATAATGGTGGTATTATTGGTGGAATTACAATTGGTATGCCGCTTATCTTCAGTGTGGGGATTAAACCAACATCATCTATTTCACGCTTACAACAAACAATTAATATCAAAACAAAAGAAAACACAGATTTAGAAATTAAAGGAAGGCATGATCCTTGTATTGTCCCTAGAGCAGTTGTTGTGGTTGAATCTATGGCAGCATTAGGAATCTTGGATATCATCAACAAATGAAAGATTTAGAAACATGTAGAAAAGAAATAGATGAAATAGATCAACAAATGATTCAACTCTTTGAAAAAAGAATGAATGTTGCTAAAGATGTAGTCACATATAAGCTTGCTAATGATTTAGAAATCTTTCAAGCAGCAAGAGAAAATCAAGTGATTGATAAAAACAAAAAGAGAATCTCTCAAGATGTTTTAATGCCTTATGCAGAATTATTTGTTAGAGATATGATGAATATTTCTAAATCATATCAAGCCTCTTTTGTACCAATAGAGCATAAATATGATTTATATGAACCAAAGACAAAACATATTACAGTTGGTTTTCCTGGAGTTTCAGGTTCGTTTTCTGAACAAGCTGTAAAAATGTATTTTGGTGAAGATACAACACGTACAAGTTATGAAAATTTTGATGATGTTTTTCAAGCATTAGAAAATGATGAAATCGATTATGGTGTTGTGCCATTAGAAAATTCTTCAACTGGAGCTATTAATGATAATTATGATGCGATTAGAGACTATGGTTTCTTTATTGTTGGTGAACAAAGTCTTTCAATATCTCAACATCTATTAGGCATCAAAGGAAGCTGTATTGAAGATTTAACAGAAGTTTATTCTCATCCTCAAGGATTGTTACAGACCTCTGAATTTTTATCAAAACATCCTTATATCAAACAAAAAGAATATGTCAATACAGCGACTGCTGCTAAATATGTATCACAACAAAACAATCAACATTTAGCTGCTATAGCATCTATAGATGCTGCGCAACTTTATCATTTAGATATTCTTCAAGAAAACATTCAAAACATTCAAAATAATTCAACTCGTTTTATTGTTTTTTCTAAACATTTAGAAAATGATCAACAAGCATCATGTGTAAGTATTGTCTTTACAATTACACATCAAATAGGTGCTCTTTATCAAATTATGAAGATTATTAATGATCATCAAATCAATATGTTAAGAATAGAATCAAGACCTTTAAAACAAACACCATGGGAATATTATTTCTATGTTGATTTTGAAGGAAATCTAGAGAAAGAAAGTATAATTCTTGCATTAGAAGACATGAAGGCACATACCAGTACACTTCGTGTTCTAGGGAATTATTCTAAAAGGTAATTATGAAAAATATAGTATTGATTGGGATGATGGGTTGTGGCAAGACAACGGTTTCAAAGTTGTTATCAGAAAAACTAGGAAGACCTTTGATTGATATTGATGAGTATTTAGTAAATAAATATGAAATGAGTATTCCAAGTATGTTTGATATCTCTGAAGAATACTTCAGAGATAGAGAAAGTATTTGTTGTGAAGAGATAAGTCATTTAGATGGTTATATTATATCTACTGGTGGAGGTATTGTTAAAAAGAAATCTAACTGTGATGTCTTAAGAAAGAATGGTATTGTTATTTATTTGGATAGACCAATAGAAATGATACTTCAAGATGTTGATACATCATCACGTCCATTATTAAAAAATGGTGCTGATAAATTGTATGAACTATATAAAGAAAGACATCAATTGTATATGGATAATTGTGATTATCATATTGATAATGATTGTTCTTTAGAAGAACTTGTAACAAGAGTAATAGAGATTATATGTTAAATGAGACTTTTTTTAAAAGTCTCATTTTCATATATCTGATAAATAGATTGTGATATAGTTATGGTATGGAGGTACATAGATATGGATAAAGAAATATTGAATGAAATAATTAATGAAGATTTTTTAAGAACGGCACAAGAAAACTTAAAACCTATTCAAAGTTTGATGTCTTGTTATAGATGTGCAATCATGGAAATAGAAACAAAGTTTAAGGTTTTAGATGAACAATATTCATATAAATATGATCGTAATCCTATTGAAACAATTAAAAGCAGATTAAAATCAATGGATAGTATTGTATTAAAAATGAAGAGAAAAGGTTATCCGATGTCATTAGAATCATTAGAAAAGAATATTCATGACGTGGCTGGAATAAGGGTTATTTGTTCATTTCCTCAAGATATCTATTTATTAGCTGATTGTTTATTACAACAAGATGATATTACTTTGATAGAAAGAAAAGATTATATTGATAATCCAAAAGAAACAGGTTATAGAAGTTTACATCTTATTGTAGAAGTTCCGATATTCTTGGAAAATGAAAAGAAGCGAATGAAAGTAGAAGTTCAATTAAGGACAATAGCAATGGATTTTTGGGCTAGTCTCGAACATAAACTTCGTTACAAGAAAAATATTCCTACTGATGAAATAGAACAATTATCACTAGAACTCAAAGATTGTGCTGATACAAGTGCTTTATTAGATAGAAGAATGGAAGAAATAAAGAATAAAATATTAAAGAGAAAGTGAAAAGCCACCAGAATATATCTGATGGCTGTTTCTTTCCTTAAAATAGAGGAAAAGGATTGTATTATAGATGATAAACAAGAGGCTTTTATCATCTGAGATAACTATATCATGATAAATATAAAGAATGTGTCAAAACTTGTTTGTAAAATAAAAAAGAAATTCTTTTTTTTAGTCATGATTTTCTTTATAATGATATATAGAGGTGAAAAGAATGAAAAATTATTTAAGTATAGATGTAGGTGGTAGTTCGATTAAATATGGAATTGTTGATGAAGAAGCAAATATTATAGAAACAGAATCTGTAAAAGCACCTAAGACATTAGAAGCTATGTATCAAGTTTTTGAAGATGCTTTTTATAAGTATAAGTCATATAATATCCAAGGAATTGCATTAAGCATGCCGGGTGCTGTTGATAGTGAAACAGGGGTTATTGGTGGTTCGAGTGCTCATCCTTATATTCATGGACCTAACATTAAACAATATTTAGAAGATAAACTTAATGTTCGTGTTGAAATGGAGAATGATGCCAATTGCGCTGCTTTAGCTGAAGTTTGGAAGGGCGCTGGTGAAGATGTTGATGATTGTTGCTTTATTGTATGTGGTACTGGTATTGGTGGTGCTGTTGTTAAGGACAAAAGAATACATAAAGGTAAACATCTTCATGGTGGAGAGTTTGGTTATATGATTGCTGATTTTGATTATGATACAAAAGAAATGCAGACATGGTCTACTGTTGGATCAACTGTTGCAGTATTAAGAGCTATATCTAAAGCTAAGAATGTAGATATTGAAACTTTGGATGGTAGAGACATTTTTGATCATTATCATGATGATGCAGTATATGAAAAATATGTAGATAGATTTTATTGTGCTTTAGCAAATGGGATTTATAATTTACAATATGCTTATGATCCTGAAAAGATTATTATTGGTGGGGCAATTAGTATAAGAGATGATTTATTAGATGAAGTGAATAAACGTTTAGATGTTATTTTTGGTAAATTTACTCATGCAAAGATAAAACCTGTTGTTTTAACATGTCAATATCATAATGAAGCCAATTTAATTGGAGCACTTTATCATTTTTTAACAAAGAATTCATAATTAAATCTTATAATATAAAAGAAGAGGTGATTTTATGGCTAAACAGATGCCAGTGATAGATTCAAAACTCAGACATACAGTGAAAGTTCCTGATTGTATATATAATGTGTCTGGTATTAACGTAAATGGAAAAAGAATTAAATCTTTGGTGTTCTCTACTGATGTTGCTGTTATCGCAAACTGTAATGCTGATGCAGTTATTGCTGTTTATCCTTTTACACCCACATTACAAATTACAAAAGCAATTATTGAAGTTTCTCAAAAACCTGTATTTGCTGGTGTTGGTGGTGGTACAACAAAAGGAGCAAGAGTCACAAATATTGCTTTTGATGCAGAATTAAATGGAGCAATGGCTGTTGTTTTAAATGCTCCAACAAAAACAAAATTCATTCAAGAACTTGCTGAAATTATTGATATCCCGATTGTTTTAACAATTGTTTCTTTAGATGAACCATTAGAAGAAAGAATGTTATATTCAGGAGCAAGTATTGTCAATGTCTCTGGTGGTAAGAATACTGTTGAAATTATCAAAGCGTTAAGAAAAATAGATAAGGATTTCCCAATTATTGCGACTGGTGGACCTAATGAACAAACAATTAGAGAAGTTATTGAAGCTGGTGCAAATGCTATCACATATACACCACCTACAAATGGAGAAATATTTAAGGAAATGATGGAAAGATATAGAATACAATGTCATCATGACGATTAAGAGTATATTGATAAGATATACTCTTTTGTATATAGACAAAAGGCATATGGTTCTATTCAAAATGAGTATTTGATATTTCTACTGATATTGTTAAAATGAGATTGTATGAAAGTATTGACTTGGAGTTTACTCCAAGATGTATGATTGATATGGAGGAGAATATAATGAATAAAAAGAAATTAGGTTTTGGTTTAATGAGATTACCAGTATTAGATGAAAATGATGCATCAAATATTGATATAGAATTAGTAAAGAAAATGGTAGATACTTTTATTGAAAAAGGTTTTACTTATTTTGATACTGCTTGGATGTATTGTGGTTTTAAAAGTGAAGAAGCTGCAAAAGAAGCATTAGTATCTCGTCATCCAAGAGAAAGTTATACACTAGCAACAAAATTACATGCTGGTTTTGTGAATACGAAAGAAGATAGGGATCGTATTTTTAATGAACAATTAGAAAAAACAGGTGTGACTTATTTTGATTATTATTTATTACATGATATTGGTGTTGATCATTATAAGAAGTATACAGAATTAGATTGTTTTGAATGGTTAAAAGAGAAAAAGAAAAATGGTTTGGTTAAGAAAATTGGTTTTTCTTTTCATGATAATGCAGAAGTTTTAGAAAAAGTTTTAAGTGAACATCCTGAAATGGAATTTGTTCAACTTCAAATTAATTATTTAGATTGGGATAGTGAAGGTGTTCAATCACGTAAGTGTTATGAAGTGGCCACAAAATATAATATTCCTGTATTTGTTATGGAACCAGTTAAGGGCGGAACTCTTGCAAAAGTATCTGATGATGTTGCTGAACTTTTAAAAGGTTATCATCCTGATATGTCAATTCCTTCTTGGGCTATTCGTTTTGCAGCGAGTTTAGATAATGTAGAGATGGTATTGAGTGGTATGAGTGATATGGAGCAGTTATTAGATAATACAGGCTATATGAGTGATTTCAAACCTTTAAATCAAGAAGAATTGAATATTGTTTATAAGGCAGTTGATATGATTAATGCAACGATTACAATTCCATGTACAGGTTGTGCATATTGTGTAGATGGTTGTCCAATGAAAATTGCTATTCCAAAATACTTCTCTTTATATAATGCTGATAAACAAGAAGTTGCAGAAAAAGGCTGGACACCTCAAGGTGAATATTATGAAAGATTAACACATACTTTTGCTAAAGCAAGTGAATGTATTGGTTGTGGTCAATGTGAAGCAGTATGCCCACAACATTTATCAATTATTGAAAACTTACAAGAAGTTGCTGAACATTTTGAAAAATAAGAACTGAGAATACCTTTATACAGGTATTCTTTTTTTGCAAGTGACTTTTGTTTCAGTTTCCTATATAATAAAACAGAGGTGAAATGAATGAAACAATACTTAGATATGTGTAGGTATATATTAGAAAATGGAGAAGATCGTGATGATCGTACTGGAACTGGAACTCGTAGTGTCTTTGGTTATCAAACACGTTATGATTTAAGAGATGGTTTTCCATTAATGACAACAAAAAAAATGTTTTTAAGACCGATCGCTGAAGAGCTATTATGGTTTATAAAAGGAGATACAAATATTAAGTATCTTGTAGATAGAGATGTAAAGATTTGGAATGAATGGCCTTATGAAATATTTAAGAAATCTTCTGATTATCATGGGGAAACAATGGAAGAGTTTGTTGAGAAAATTAAACAATTAGATGCTCATGATCCTTTTGTCTTACAATATGGAGAATTAGGGCCTGTTTATGGTAGACAGTGGAGAGACTTTAATGATCAAGGTGTTGATCAAGTTCAAGAACTGATAGATTCTTTAACAAATAATCCTTTTTCAAGAAGACATATTATTTGTGCATGGAATCCTGCTCAAGTCAATAATATGGCATTACCACCATGTCATGCCTTCTTACAATTCTATGTTTCTAATGATTGTAAGTATTTATCTTGTCAGTTATATCAAAGAAGTGCAGATACATTCTTAGGGGTTCCATTTAATATTGCTTCTTATGCATTATTTACTGCAATGATTGCACAAGTTTGTGGTTATGAAGCAAAAGAGTTTATACATACAATTGGTGATGCACATATTTATAAAGATCATTTTGATGTTGTTGAAGAACAATTATCAAGAGAACCTTTAGATAAATGTAGATTGGTTTTAAATAAAGATGTAAAATCTATCTTTGATTTTACAATTGATGATATTAAAATAGAAGACTATCAAAGTTATGGTAAATTGGTAGGGAAGGTGAGTGTTTAATGATTAGTATTATAGTAGCAATGGATGATGATCAATTAATTGGTAAACAAGATTCATTTAATGGAATGCCTTGGGATAACAAGGAAGATTTAAAGCATTTTAAAGATACAACAATTCATAAAACAATTTTAATGGGTTATACAACATATAAAGCAATTGGAAGACCTTTACCAAATCGTAAAACAATTGTTGTGAGTTTTGAACCTTTTGATGATGAAAGAATAGAAGTGAGAACATCTTTAGAAGATGTTATTCAAGAATATAAAGATAAAAATGAAGATTTGTTTATTTCAGGAGGAGCTTCTATTTATAAACAATCTTTAGCTTTGGCTGATCAATTATTGATTTCAAGAATTAAAGGAAGTCATGAGGGAGAAACTTATTTTCCTGATTTTAGTGAATATGGATATAAACTTCAAGAAACAAAACCATTTGAAACATTTGATTTACAGATATATCGTAGGGATTGATTATGAAGAGAATTGTCTTTTTAGTTATCCGTTTGATTTATAGAGTACCTGGTTGGTTATTGAAGATTCGTTATTATAATAAACATTTAGATGAAACTTCTTTTGAAGAAAGATATGGTTATATGCATAAAGTGATTCAAAAGATTGATGAGAAATCAAGAGTGACTATTGAATGTTATGGTAAAGAGAATTTACCTGAAGAACAAGGCTATCTTATGACTCCTAATCATCAAGGGTTATTTGATGCATTGATTTTATTTGATACACATGAAAAGCCATTTAAAGCTATTTTAAAACAAGAATTAATGAAAGTTTTTGTATTAGGAAATATTTTAAGAATGATTCAGTTTGTTGCAATTGATAGAGATAACTTACGTCAAACGATGAAAGCTATTAAAACAGCAACAAAAGAAATGCAAGAAGGAATTAATTATGTTATCTTCCCAGAAGGAACAAGATGTCGAAATAAGAATAAGATGCTTGAATTTAAGGGTGGAACTTTTAAAGCAGCAATTGATGGGAAAAGAACTATTGTTCCAGTTGCATTAATTGATTGTTATAAAGTTTTTGATGATAATACAATTGCTCCAGTAACAACACAAATTCATTATTTAAAACCTGTTTTATATGATGAATATAAAGATATGAATAGTATAGAACTTGCTCGTTATGTTCAAAATCGTATACAAGTTTGTATAGAAGAAAATGAAGAATAGAAGGACGTTGTCTTTCTTTTTTTTCAAAATTTGAAAAGATTGAAGATTTATTATTGTAATTAGTGTAATATTAAGCATAGGAGGAAGTGTCATGGAAAATATAAAAAATAAATCATTAGATATACGTTATGCATGTATTCATGGATTCTATTGGATGATATGTTGTTCAATGATTGGATATGCGTCAGTATTCTTATTAGATAAAGGATTTAGTAATGCGATTATAGGGATTGTTTTATCCGTATCTAATATCTTAGCAGTGGTAGGTCAACCTGCGCTTGCTGCATATATGGATAAGACAACAAAGCTATCATTAAGAATGCTTATTTCAATTATTCTAGTAGCTATCATTGTTTTATCATTATTATTGGTTTTTATTGGAGGAACTTCAGCGTTAATGATTGGATTGGTTATTGTTGTCTTTACATTAATGTTGGTGATTCAACCATTTATTAATTCATTAACGTTTGCGTTTGAAAAACAAGGTATTCATATTAATTTTGGTTTAGCAAGAGGACTTGGTTCCGTAGCTTATGCAGTGATTTCTTTGTTACTAGGAAATATTGTGAATCAATATAGTCCAGAAGTTTTACCGTTCTTTTATGTAGGTTTATCTTTATGTTTATTAGGATTTGTTTATACATTCTTTTTACCAAGTGATAAGAAAGTAGAAAACAAACCAGAAACGATAAAAGAAGAAAAGCCAGTTCAAGAAAAAGTTTCTATGATTGAATTTTTTAAGAAATATAAAAAGTTCATGGTTTTATTAGCTGCGACTGTTTTATTATTCTTTGATCATTCATTAATTAATAACTTCTTTATTCAAGTTATTAAACAAATTGGTGGTAATCCATCTGATATGGGAAATGCTATATTCTTAGCTGCAATGTTAGAATTACCAACAATGGCATTATTCTCTAAGTTCCAATCAAAAATTGGATGCAAGAAAATGTTGATGATTTCGGCAGTTTTCTTTAGTGCTAAACATATTCTTACATATTTTGCGATGAATATGATGATGATTTATATGGCTCAAGTTTTACAAATGTTTGCATATGCAATTTTTATTCCAGCGACTGTTTATTATATTGGTGAGTTGGTAGATGAACATGACTTGGTTAAAGGTCAAGCATTAATGACAGGAGCAATGACATTGAGTAGCGTTTTTGCTAGTTTAGCAGGTGGTGTTTTGTTAGATTCTTTAGGTGTAACAACAGTTCTTTTGATAGGTGCAATTGTTTCTGTTTTAGGAACAATACTTGCATTTACGAGTATTGAAGATGTGGATAATAGAGTGAAGGAGTCTTTGTAAAACAAAGATTTCTTCTTTTTTTTGAGTTTAAAAAAACCTCATAAACACATGAAAAATTTCATATGAAAGTATATTTTTATGTGAAAATGACTAGCAATATGGGCTTTTTATGTTAAAATGTCTTGCTATAAAACCGCTTTCAATATATAATATATGTAGTTCAAATGAATAAACTGGGAAGGAGAAATTTATGAACAAATTTATGAAAGTTTTAGCTGCATCTGCGTTAGTTGCGACTGCGTTAGTTGGATGTGGAAAGAAAGATGATACTGCTGGAGGAGCTGCAACTGGAGCTAAGTTCGCAAAAGCTGGCTTAGGAGTTGTGAGTACTTGGAGTAAAGAAAAAGGACAAGTCAATTCAACAATTGCTGCTGTTGGATTAGACAAAGATGGAAAAGTTCAATATTGTAAACTTGACGTTGCTCAATCTACACCTACTGATGAAAAAGCTGTAACAAAAACTAAGAAAGCATTACAAGGAGATTATGGAATGAAAAAAGCTTCTAAGATCTCTAAAGAATGGTTCGAACAAGCTGAAGCATTAGAAAAATATGTGATTGGTAAAACTGCTGCTGACATCGAAGGAATCAAAACAAAAGCTTCTGATGATGGAAGTCATCCAAGTGTACCTGCTGATGAAGATTTAAGAGCAGGATGTACAATGGACATTGGAGCATTCAAAGAAGTACTTGCAAAAGCAATTGCTAATGCTAAAGATGCTGCTGCTGATTCAATCGGTTTAGGTATCGAAATGGCACCTGATGCTAAAGGTAAGAAATTAAATACTACTATTGCTTTAGTTGCTAAAGATGCTGCTGGTAAAGTTGTTGCTTCTGAAATTGAAGTAGCTCAAATTAGTGAAGAAAATCAAAAAACTAAATCAGAATTAAAAGATGACTATGGAATGAAAAAAGCTTCTAAAATCTCTAAAGAATGGTATGAACAAGCTAATGCTTTAGAAGAATTTATCAAAGGTAAAACTGCTGCTGATATCGAAGGAATCAAAACAAAAGCTTCTGATGATGGAAGTCATCCAAGTGTACCTGCTGATGAAGATTTAAGAGCAGGATGTACAATGGACATTGGTTCATTCAAAGTTGCTTTAGCTGCTGCAATGAAATAAACTTAAAAACCATGAAGAAATTCATGGTTTTTTTATTTGTTTATTGATATAATACAAACTGGTGATGAAATTGAAAAAAATAGTATGTGTTTTATTAGTGGGTTTATTATTTGTATTGAGTAGTTGTCAAAAGAAAGCTGAATATGAATATAAGTCCAAAACTTTTACAGGTCCTTTTGACACAATTACGCAGTATATTACATATTCAAAGAGTGAAGAGGATTTTAATAAGCAGTGTGAATTGATTGAGAAAGATTTGAATTATTATGATCATTTGTTTGATAAATATAATTCTTATGATGATTTTAATAATATTTATACAATTAATGAGAAAGCTGGTAAAGAAGCAGTTGAGGTTGAACAACCAATTATTGATTTATTAGAATTTTGTATTCTAAGAAATAAGGAAATATCTAATAAAGTAAATATTGCTTTTGGAAGTGTTATTGCAATTTGGCATGACTACCGTGAAAAAGCTGAAAATGATGGCGCTGTTGGAAAGGTTCCAACACAATCGGAATTAGAAAAAGCAAATCAACATACAAATATTGATAGTATTAAGGTTGATAAGAAAGCTAAAACAGTATATATTGATGATAAAAATGTCTCAATAGATGTTGGTGCAACAGCTAAAGGTTATGCTATTGAACTGATTAAACAAGATCTAATTGAAATGGGTGTAGATAATTTTCTTTTAAGTGGTGGAGGAAATGTTGCAAGTCATGGAAAGCGAAAAATAGCAAAAGAAAAATCAACTTATTTAGATGAATGTAAAGAAAAGTATTGTGTAGGGATAGAATCACCTAAGGATGGTAATTTTTCTCATTCAGATGATGATGAAAATTCTGAAAATGAGGCTATTTTGGTTGTGCAAGGTGAATCTGTTGTTACGAGTGGAGATTATCAAAGATTTTATAAAGATGTAAATGGTGTGAGATATCATCATTTGATTGATCCTGATACATTGTTCCCTGCTGTTCATTTTAGAAGTGTGAGTATTATTACTGAAGATAGTGGAATGGCTGATTTTCTAAGTTCAGCAGTTTTTTTAATGACATATGAAGAAGGATTAAAGTTTGTGAATTCATTAGAAGGTGTTGAAGCTATTTGGTTGTTAGAAGATGGAAAGATTCGTCATTCTTCAGGATTAGAAGATGGTAAAGATTTTTATATTATTGATAAGGAGAGGTTAAAATAATGCGTTATAAAACAAAAGGAGTATGTTCAACATATATTGATTTTGAAGTGATTGAAGGGAAAGTAACTGGGGTTCAGTTTACTGGTGGATGTCATGGAAATTCTCAAGGAGTTGCAAAATTAATTGAAGGTATGGATAAAGAAGAAGCGATTGCACGTATTGAAGGGATTTGTTGTGGAATGAAAAAGACATCATGTCCTGATCAATTGGCTAAAGCGTTAAAGGAATGCGAGTAGAAATGCTCGCTTTTTTGTTTGTTTTGTAGAATGTCTAGAGCTATTGTTTCATAGAATAGAGTAGGTGATTTTTATGATGATACAGAGAATTAAGAAAATGCAGTTCTTATGTGGAATATGTTTGATTCTACAATTGTTATGCTATAAATGGGTGATACCTTTTCATTTATTTGCAGTTGCTTTGAGTGTTGTGATTATTCTTAATCAAAGATGGTTTAAAGTTATTCAAGTTCAATATCATTTTTATTTAGTTGGATTATATTTTTTTAGATTATGGATATTGAGTATTAATGCTATATATTTATTACAAATCTTTTATGTTGTGTTCTGTTTGTATATTGCGATTATGCTAATACTCTTTTCGTTTCATTGTATTTTATAGAGATATCTTTATATTTATTTTTAATAAATAAACAAAAACTATGAATTTATAATAGAGAAAAGGTATACTTAATTTATAATAAATTAATGTGTTTCTAGGTATCTTATGAAGGGGAATTTTGTTATAATATGAAAATAAGGAGGCGATCATATGTTTGGACACTTACAGGTATATAGTGCATATAGTTTTCAAAATAGTACTATCTTGATTAAAGACTTAATTCAAGCTGCATCTGCTTTACATATTGATGCCTTGGCTTTAACAGATAAGAATAATATGTTTGGGGCTTTGGAGTTTAGTGAGGAATGTCTAAAGTATGGAATTAAGCCTATTTTTGGGATGGAAGCAAGTGTTATGATTGAAGGAGAAATTTATCCTTTTATATTGCTTGCAAAAGATGATGTTGGTTATTTTGATTTGGTTAAGATAAGTTGTGATATTAATTTAAATGATGATAAGTGTCTTGATTTAAAAGCTTTATCTTTATATAGAGGACATATTTATGTTATTTCTGGATGTCAAAATGGAATTGTTGAAAGACTGGTTGCTAAAGAAATGGAAGATGAAGCAGTCAGATATATGAAGATGTTTAAAGAAATCTTTGATGCTCATTATTATTTAATGTTACAAAATCATCATATTAAATATCAACAAACCTTAAATGAAAGATTAATGTCTTTAGCTCGTTATGCAAAAGTCAAAATGATTTGTTCTAATGAAGTCTGTTATTTAAAGAAATCTGATGCTTTAGCAGTTGATTTAATGCAAGCTTCTTTTCAATCACTAACATTAGATCATAAATATACGCCTTTAACAGATGAAAAATATTTAAAAGATGAAGCAGAAATGAGAGTGTTATTTTCTTCAGAGATTATTGAAGAAACAATGGAAGTCTTAAAGAGTTGTAAAGCAACAATTCCTTTAAAAGATAAACATTTACCTGCTTATCCTGTACCTCATAATGGAGAAGCAAGTGATTACTTAAAAAGTTTATGTCAAATGGGATTAAAGAAAAGATTTACAGATAAAATAATCCCATCTCAATACATAGAAAGATTAAAATATGAATTAACTGTTATTCATCAAATGGGTTTTGATGATTACTTTTTAATTGTTTTTGATTATGTTCGATTTGCAAAGGTAAATAAAATACAAGTAGGTCCTGGTAGAGGAAGCGCAGCTGGAAGCTTAGTGGCTTATGTTTTAGGAATTACAAATGTAGATCCAATAGAATATGATTTACTGTTTGAACGTTTTTTAAATCCTGAACGTGTTTCTATGCCTGATATTGATATTGATTTTCAAGATGATCGTCGTGATGAAGTGATTCGTTATGTTGTTGAAAGATATGGGAAAGATCATGCAGCACAAGTTGTTACATTTAATACTTATGGTCCTCGTGTAGCTATTAAAGATATGGGAAAAGTCATGGGGATTCCTTTGGCACGTTTAGAAATCATTGCTAAAATGGTACCTACAAATCCTAAGAATAAAAAAACAATTACTCAGATGTATCAAACATCTGCACAATTCCAAGGAATCGTTAATCAAGATCCTTTGTTTAAGAAAATTCTACCAGCATTGAGTGTTATTGAACATTTACCACGTAATATTTCTACTCATGCTGCGGGAGTTATTCTATCAAAGCAACCATTACGTGAAGTGATACCACTTATTATGGGACCAACTTCAACATTAATGTCTCAATATTCTAAAGATTATATTGAGAAGGTTGGATTGTTAAAGATGGATTTTTTAGGGTTGAAGAATTTAACAATGATTGACTATATATGTAAAGATATTGAAAGAGATACTGGTGAGAGTGTTGTTATAAATGCAATTCCTTTGGATGATAAAAAAACATATGATTTGATTTCTAGAACTGATACTTTTGGAGTTTTTCAATTAGAGTCTCAAGGGATGAGAAGTTTGCTAAGAAAGATGAAACCTTATTGTTTTGATGATATCGTTGCAGCTATTGCTTTATTTAGACCTGCTTCTATGGAAAATATTCCAGTCTATTTGAAAAGAAGAGCAAAGGAAGAGAAAGTGGCTTATCTTTTACCTGAACTAGAAAAAGTATTAAAGCCTACATATGGTGTTATGGTTTATCAAGAACAGATTATGCAGATTGCTCAGTTGATTGCTGGATTCTCACTTGGTAAAGCAGATATATTAAGAAAAGCCACTTCTAAAAAAGAAGGAGCTTTAATGAATTCTATAAAGAAAGAATTTATTGATGGTTGTCTTCAAAATGGGCATACTGAAGATAATGCTATGGAGTTATTTGATTTGATTGAGAAGTTTGCAAATTATGGATTTAATAAATCTCATAGTGTAGCTTATGGTTATGTTGCTTATCAATTGGCTTATTTAAAAGCCAATTATCCGCTCTATTTCTTTGCTTCTATTTTATCAAATGAAATGTCAAGTGATACAACGAAACTTCATTGTATTCAAGAAAGTAAGACTTATCATGTTGAGATACTACCACCTTCTGTGAATTACTCACATGCTCGTTTTATGGTTGAAGATGGACATATTCGTTATTCTTTATTGGCAATTAAGAATGTTGGATATGCAGGTTATAAAGCGATTATAGAAGAAAGAGAAAAAGGATTGTTTGAAGATGTTTTTGATTTTATGATGCGTATGGATGAATCGAAGTTATCTAAGAAGATGGTTGAATCTTTGATTGATGCAGGAGCGTTTGATGAATTTGGAATGTCTAGAAATACAATTAAGCATAATTTAGATAGTATTCAAGATTATGGGAGTTTAAAGAATAGTTTAGGAATTGATGAAAAACCAGTTCTTACAATTTATAAAGATTTTCAGGATGAAAAGCTTGAAAAAGAGAAAGCAGTTTTAGGTATTTATTTATCTATGCATCCTATTGAAATGATGAAAGAGAAGTCTCAAGTTGCTTATGTCAATGTTGCTTCTTTAAATGAATATGTATCACAACATGTAAATGTTATTGTACAAATTCAAAGAGTTAAGAATATCACTGATAAGAAAGGTGAAGAGATGTGTTTTATTGACGCTATGGATGAAACAGGTAGTGTTGATGGAGTTGTGTTTGCATCACGTTATAAGAGTATTGGAATGATGTTGAAGAAAGGAAATATACTTTTGCTAAATGGTAAAGTTGATATGAAAGATAAATTATCTTTGATGATTGATAAAGCAAGAGTTATAGAACGTTAAAAATGGAAGAATTAGTTTTAATTGATGGAAATTATTGGTTGTTTAGTTCATATTTTGCAACTGCAGCAATGGGGAACTTTATGGTTAATAAAGATGGTATTCCTACAAATGCAGTGTTTGGGTTTGCAAATAGATTAGAGAATATTATGAAGAAGAATCCTAAAGGAATTATGGTTGCTTTTGATGCCAAAGGAAAAACTTTTAGAAGTGATATGTTAGAAGAATATAAAGGGACTAGAAAAGAAACACCAGAAGAATTAAAGTGTCAATTTGAAATTGCTAGAGAATTATTAGATGCTTATTCTATTCCTTATTATGAATTAGAAGGATATGAAGGTGATGATATTATTGGAACAGTTGCTTCAATTGCTTCAAAACAAGGTTATCAAGTTAATATTATGACTGGCGATAAAGATATGATGCAACTGGTTGATGAGTCTATTCATGTTTATAAAAGAAATACAAAGACAAAGAGTGATGATATTATCACTCCTGAAACATTTTATGAAAAGTATTCAATTAAACCTGATCAAATGCGTGATCTACTTGGTTTAATGGGTGATAGTGCTGATAATATTCCTGGTATTCCTGGGGTTGGAGAAAAAACCGCATTAAAGTTATTACAACAATATCAAACAATTGAAAACTTAAAAGAACATGCTGATGAAATCAAAGGGAAGATGGGAGAAAAGATTAGAGAGAATATTGATTTAGGGATTAAATCTAAAGAAATAGCAACTATCTTAAAAGATATTCCTCTTGATTTTACAATTGATGATTGTCAATATGATGGTTATGACTTTGATAAATTAAGTCAGTTCTTCCAAAAGTATGATATGAATTCTTTGTTAAAAAGAATTTCAGTTCAATCTAGACCTATTCAAAGTGAAGAAGTGAAATATGAAGTGGTAGAACATTTACCACCAATGAATCAAGATAGCAGTGTATTAGGTGCTATTTATGATCAAAATTACCATAAATCAATTGTCTTAGGATATGCAATATATAATCAAAATCAAGCTTTCTTTATCACATATGAAAATGCTTTAAAAGATCAAGAATTTTTAAATTATATGAAAGATAAAAATTATCATAAATCAAGTTATAATATTAAAGGTCAAATTCTTTCAGCAAGATGGAATGGGATTGAAATACAAGGAATGGACTTTGATTTACAACTAGCTTCTTATATTATTAATCCAAGTTTAAAGGATGAAATGAAATATATTGCTGATTTTTATAATTATACTTCTTTACAATATGAAGAAGAAGTTTTTGGTAAATTAACTAAGAAACATATTCCTGAGATTGATATCTTAGCGAAACATACTGTTTCTAAAGCGAAAGCTATTTATGAATTAAAAGATCAAGCTATTCAAATGTTAAGGGATGAAGAACAATATGATCTTTATCAAAATATAGAAATACCTGTAGCTTATATTTTAGCTGATATGGAATATGAAGGGGCTAAAGTCGATATTCAAGTTTTAAAGGATATGGAAGTTGAATTTGATCGTCGTATTAAAGAAATAGAAGAAGATGTTTATATGTTGGCAGATGAGAAATTTAATATTGGTTCTCCTAAACAATTAGGTGATATTTTGTTTGATAAGTTAGGTTTACCTAATGGTAAGAAGAATAAAAGTGGTTATTCTACTTCTCAAGATATATTAGAGAATATTGAAGATTTACATCCAATAGTATCATTGGTTCTACAATATCGTATGTTGACTAAATTATCTTCAACATATGTAAAAGGTTTACAAGAACAAATCTTCTCTGATGGAAAGATACATACAATCTTTAATCAAGCATTAACACAAACTGGAAGATTATCTTCGATAGATCCCAATCTTCAAAATATTCCTATTCGTCAAGAAGAAGGAAAATTAATTAGAAAGGCATTTGTATCAAGTCGTGATTATCTTGTTTCATTTGACTATTCTCAAATAGAGTTAAGAATACTTGCTCATGTTGCTCAAGTGAAGTCTTTGATTGAAGCGTTTAAAGAAAACAAAGATATTCATACACATACATCAGCGTTGGTTTTTAAAGTTAATGATGAAGATGTGACGAGTGATATGCGTAGACAAGCAAAGGCTGTTAATTTTGGGATTATTTATGGAATGGGTGAATTTAGATTATCTAAACAAATTGGTGTTTCTTTACAAGAAGCGAAAACATTTATTCAAAGATATTTTGAAGAATATCCAGAGATTAAAACTTATATGAATAATGTTGTTGAAGATTGTAAGAAAGATGGTTATGTTTCAACTGTGTTAAATCGTAAGAGATATATTCCAACGATTAATGATCATAACTTTATTGTAAAGGAACAAGCAAAACGTTTTGCGATGAATTCACCAATTCAAGGAAGTGGTGCAGATATTTTAAAACTTGCTATGATTAAAGTTGATCAAGCAATGAAGGCTAAGAATTTAAAATCTAAAATGATTTTACAAGTTCATGATGAATTGATCTTTGATGTTGATAAAGATGAATTAGAACTTGTGATGACACTTGTGAAAAAAGAAATGGAAGAAGCTTTCTTAATGGATGTTCCTTTAAAAGTTGAAGGTGGTTACGCTAAAAATTGGTATGAGTTAAAGTAGGTGATAAAATGCCAGAACTACCAGAAGTAGAAACTGTTAGACAAACATTAAAACAATTTATTTTAAATGAAGAAATAGAGAGTATTGATGTTTATTATGATAAAATTATTGATGGTGATACAAAGGAATTTATTGAGTGTATGACACATCAAACAATTAGAGATATTGATAGAGTAGGTAAGTATTTGATTTTTATATTAGATCATGATGCTTTTATATCTCATTTAAGGATGGAAGGTAAGTATCATATTGTTGATAGAGATGTTCCTAGAGATAAACATACACATGTGAGTTTTCATCTTAAGAGTGGTAAGGATTTAAGATATATGGATACTCGTAAGTTTGGGAGAATACAGCGTGTTGATATTAATCATTATCTTGAATTAAGTCCTTTAAATAAGTTAGGTAAAGAACCTTTCTATATAACGACTGAAGAACTGTATACAGCTTTACATAAGAGTTCTTTACCTATTAAAACAATTCTCTTAGATCAAAGTGTTATTGCTGGAATTGGGAATATATATGCTAATGAAATTTGTTATTTAATGAAAATAGATCCGCGATCAAAAGCATCACGTTTATCTAAGCAACGGGTTAATGAATTAAGAGAGATTTCTGCTGATGTTTTAACCAGAGCGATTGCTCAAGGAGGAACAACAATTCATTCATTTGATTCCAATGGTATTCATGGATTGTTTCAAGTTCAATTAAATGTTCATGGTCAGAAAATTTGTCCATCATGTCATCAAGATATAAAGAAAATAATGTTAAATCAAAGAGGGACATATTATTGTCCACATTGTCAAAAGAGGAGGTATTAGTATGTTGCATTGGGGAGTATTGGGTTTAGGAAATATTTCTGGACGTTTTATGAAGAGTTTAGAATATAGTGAAGAGGGAAAATTATATGCAGTATCTTCATATACAAAAGAAAAAAGAGAAAAGTTCGCTCGTGAACATGAAAACGTAAAGATATATGACAATTATACACAGCTTTTAGAAGATAAGGATGTTGACGTTGTTTATATTGCTTTAAGACATCAAGATCATTATCAATGGGCTAAACAAGCATTGTTAAATAATAAAGCTGTTCTTTGTGAAAAACCTGCAACTTTGACTTATGCTCAAACAAAAGAGTTATGTGATATCGCTAAGAAAAAACATACTTTCTTTATGGAAGCGATGAAGAGTCGTTTTATTCCAATGGTTAATGAATTAAAGAAGTCTGTGGCTGAAGGAGTTATTGGAGATATTACAAGAATAGAAACTTCTTTTTGTAGTGATGTTCCTTATAATGAAAAGAGTTATCTTTTTGATAAACATCAAGGTGGTGCATTATATGATGTTTCTATCTATAATATAGCAACGATTTTAGATTTTATTAAATCTAATGTAAAAAGTATAGATGTTCAGTGGAAGAAAGACTATAATGTGGATGTGTATGATTATGTAGAAGTAACATTTGAATCTGGACAGACCGCTCTTATTGAATGTGCGATTGATCGTCAGAAAGATAAAGCAATGACAATATATGGGACAAAGGGTAAGATTGTTGCTGAACCATTTTATCGTCCTACTAAAGCAGTTGTTTATTTTAATGATGGTGAATCTTATACTGGAGAAATGCCTTATGTTCATGATGATTTTTATGGAGAAATAGATGCTACGCATCAAGGAATTGCTTACATTAAAGTAGAGAGTGAAAGAATGTCGCATCAAGATTCATTAGACTGTATAAAATTAATGGAAATGATTAAGGAGAAGTTTCATGGTTAAAGTGATAGGAATAACAGGATCTATTGCAGTTGGTAAGAGTACTGTTACGTCTTATTTGATAACTCATGGATATACGGTCTTAGATGCGGATGAGATTTCTCGACATGCATTGGATATAGGAAAACCATGTTATGAAGCTGTTAAGGCTTCATTTGGATGTTTGAATGTTGATTTGACAATTGATCGTAAAGCATTAGGTGAGATTGTCTTTCATGATACATATAAAAAACAACAATTAGAGAATATTATTCATCCTTATGTTGTTGAAGAATTAAAAAAAGGAATTGAAGTATGTCAAGATGATCTTATCTTTTTAGATATTCCTTTATTATTTGAAGTTCATTTAGAATCATTATGTGATAAAATAGGAGTTGTTTATGTTGATGAAAAAACTCAAGAAGAACGCTTAATGAAAAGAAATAAAATTTCTAGTATAGAAGCAAGACATTTAATGAGTCAACAAATCTCTATTGAAGATAAAAAAAATAAAGGAGATTTTGTGATTGATAATCGTTTGATGTTAGAAGATCTTTATATAGAAATAGAAAGGATATTAAAGGAGTTAAAAGATGAAATTATATCTGAGTGATTTATATCGAGTTGAAGTTCACTATCCATTAGATGAAGTTCAAAATGATATTCTTTATTACCTCTATCAGCCATTAATAGGAACCAATGCTTTACAATTATATATGATGTTAATAGTTGAAGGAAAAAGAATGAATCGCTTCTTAACACCATCATCTTTATCACGTTTAACATCTTTTCTATCAATGAGTCTTATAGATATAGAAAAAGCACTAAAGGCATTAGAAGGTATTGGTTTATTAAAAACATTTGTCAAACATGATCAAGATATAACTCAATATGTTTATCAAATACAATCACCTTTATCTTTAAAAGCATTCTTTAAGAATCAAATTCTATTATCATTAATACAAGAATCTTTATCAATTGAAGATTTTCAAAAAACAGTTCAATATTTTAAAATATCAATAGAAGATTTATCTCAATTTGATGAAGTGACTGCTTCTTTTAAAGATGTCTTTACAATTGATCATCGTAGAAAGACTGGTAAACTCTTAAAGTTAAATGAAGATTTTAAAGATTCTTTACATAAGAATATTGAAGTTGAATATGATCAAGAATTATTAATGAAGGCTTTATCTGATTATCAATTGAATAAATCTTTATTTAATAGTGATGATATGAAATATATAGGACAATTAGGAATTGTTTATTCTGTTGATGCTTTTACATTAGCTGGATTAATTAAAGATTCTATGAATTCTAAACAATTAGATAGAGATTTATTAAAAATAAATATTAAGAAATATTGTGAGATAGATAATTTATCTTCTTTAAAAGAAGTTCATTATAAACAACCTCTTCAATATTTAACACAAGAAACAAAACAAACACCTTTAGTTTTACATATGAAGTATTTAGATACATTAACACCTTATGAATTATTAAAAGAAAAACAAGGTGGCAAAGAACCTGTTTTTCATGATTTGATGATTGTAGAAACGTTAATGATGCAATTAGGATTAAGACCTGCAGTAGTGAATGTTTTAATAGAGTATGTATTAGGTAAGAATAGTAATCGTTTGTCTAAGCGTTATTGTGAGGCAATTGGATCTTCATGGGCGCGTAAGAATATTGAGACTGCTATGGAAGCTTATAAAGAATTAATGAGTGAAAGTGAAGTTGAAGCAGAGATTGTAGAAGAGAGTGAAGTTGTTGAAGTGAAGTCTGATGAGCTTGCGAGTTTACTTAATCAATTGAAGGAGGGACAATTATGAGAAAGATTAATGATTTCATGGGTACAATGAATATTGGAGACATGAAAAGAGAGAGTATTTATGTTTTATCTAAAGAAGCACATATTCAAAAGTTTTTAAAAAATAATCATGTTGATCCTGCTTTAATGGATGATAACTGGGTAGAGTTTTTAGATTATAATGATGATTTTAAGATATGTGTAGGTTGTAAGAGTTTAGAAAGTTGTCCTAAAGATAATAAAGGAATGAAAAAGAATATTGTTTTTAAGGATAATGAAATTGCTTTGGAATTAGAGAGTTGTGTGTATGGTAAGGCATTAGAAGAGAAAAGATTATTATTAGAGAAGTTTGTGGTTACAAATGTTAATGATGATTTATTATTAACAGATTTAAAGAATTTGAGTATTGTGAATAAAACAAGTCTTTCACCTAATACTCAATTAGCTTTAGGACATGTCTTAAAATATATTCAAGAACCAAATGAAAAAGGGTTGTTCTTACATGGTGAAATGACGACTGGTAAAACAACTTTATTAGCTGGACTTATGAATGCGTTAGCTTTAAAAGGTAAGGAAATAGGCTTTATTCATTTTCCAACTTATTTGATTGATTTAAAAGCAAGCTTTTCAACAGGTGATAATGAATACGCAATGGAAAGATTAATGAAAGTTGATTATTTGTTGTTAGATGGAATTGGTGAAGAGAATATTACACCATGGTCTAGAGATGAAATCTTATTAACAATTCTATCTTATCGTCTGTTAAATCGGTTACCAACTTTCTTTACAAGTATGTATGGATATAAAGAATTAAAATCTGTATATACAACGAAAAAAGGTGATGAAATTCGAGCAAATACGATAACATCAAAAATGAAAGCGCTAAGCATTGAAATAATGCTTGACGAGGGTAAAATTAGATAATAGAATGTAAATAAAAGTGTAGAATATATCGACATTTTATGTTAAAATCTATAATGCTTAAAAGTGAGAGGAGAATACATATGGTAAAATGTATCGGAGTGTTAACTTCTGGTGGAGATGCTCCTGGAATGAATGCTGCTATTCGTGCTGTAACAAGAACATGTTTGAATAGAGGAATAAAAGTTTATGGTGTAAGATTAGGATATAAAGGATTACATGAAGGTGATTTCATTGAATTTGATAATCACAGTACACGTAATATTATAAATGTAGGTGGGACTTTCTTAAAGTCAGCACGTTTTCCTGAATTTAAAGATCCAGCAGTAAGAGAAGAAGCTATTAAACAAATGAAAAAAGTTGGAATGGAAGCTTTGGTTGTTATTGGTGGAGATGGAAGTTATAATGGTGCTTTAAAATTAACAGAAATGGGAATTAATTGTATTGGGATTCCTGGTACAATTGATAATGATATTCCTGATACTGATTTCACAATTGGATTTGATACTGCATTAAACACAATCGTTGATGCATTAGATAAATTAAGAGATACATCTAGTTCACATCAAAGATGTACAATCTTAGAAGTTATGGGAAGAAGATGTGGAGATTTAGCTGTTCATGCTGGTCTTGCATGTGGTGCTGAAACAATTATCACAAGTGAAAGTGGATTTGATGAAAATGAAATCATTGAAACATTAACAAGATCAAAAGAATCAGACAAAAAACATGCATTGGTTGTTATTACTGAACATATTACTGATGTTCATGAACTTGCAAAGAGTGTTGAAGAAGCGACTGGTTTTGAAACACGTGCAAATGTTTTAGGACATATGCAAAGAGGTGGACGTCCATCTGCTAGAGATAGAGTTTTAGCAAGTCGTATGGGTGTTAAAGCTGTAGAACTTTTACAAGAAGGTAAAGGTGGTCTTTGTGTAAGTGATGTGAAAGGTGAAATTGTTGGATTGCCTATTGAAGAAGTTCTTGGGCATAAGCGTGAAGTGAATCAAGGTATTTACGAAGATGTGTTAAAGCTTCGTTAATATATAAATAAGAGGGTATAGGAGACAGAATGAATGAACGATAAAATGATGATGATGAAGAAAACGAAGATTGTTTGTACTATTGGACCTGCAT
>JAVWHX010000032.1:0-26750 GCA_036639875.1 Coprobacillus sp. | reverse complement strand
TTATCAGATGGATGAATATCAAGAGCTTGTTCAAGATATAAAGAATAATCAATGTAAGATATATAATCGACATCTTTTAGATATTCAAACAAATAAAGATTCTTATATTGCTTTAAATGAATTTAGAATTGAAAACAATATGCGTTCACAAGTATTGGATGTATATATCAATCAAGAATTCTTTGAAACATTTAGAGGCAATGGTTTATGTGTTTCAACGGCTTCTGGCTCAACTGCCTATAACAAATCTTTAGGTGGGGCAGTTGTTTATTCGGGTGCAGGTATTATGCAGTTAAGTGAGATTGCGGGGATTCATCATAATGCATATCGTTCTTTAGGCTCATCACTTATTTTAGATGAATCACATGTGATTCGTTTTGAATCACAAAGCTTTAAGGATTCTATATTGGGTGTTGATCATTTGGTTTTTGATTTAATAGATGTGACTTATGTTGATGTGAAGTTATCTCATCAATGTGTTAGGTTTGCTCAATTTAAACGAGTATCATTAATAGAGAGATTAAAAAGGTCTTTCTTAAATGTATAAAAGACAATTTGTTGTGAATCATCAATCTCGGATTGATGATTTTGCACGTTCTCATAAAATAAGTCAAAAGTTATTAAAGGATATAAAGATGAAAGGGGATATTTTAGTCAATGGTATGCATCAAACAGTAAGATATGAATTACAACAAGATGATGTTATAACATTCATATATCCTAAAGAAGATAATCAAATTCCTAAACAAAACATTTCTTTAAATATTATATATGAAGATGATTATTTACTTATTATTGATAAAGAAAAAGGAATGGCTTGTATCCCAACACGTTCTCATCCATCTTCAACTTTAGCTAATGCACTAAGTTATTATTATCAACAAATCAATTTAGCTTCTACAATTCACTTGGTTAATCGATTAGATAAAGAAACAAGTGGTTTAATGATTGTTGCGAAATATCGTGAGATACATGATTTATTATGTAAAGATATAACACATATTTATCGTCGTTATCAAGCACATGTACAAGGGAAAGTAGAAAATGGTATTATTGATAAACCAATTTATAAAGATGGCTATGCTATGAAAAGAATCATTGATGAAAGAGGTAAACAATCTGTAACATACTATCAAAGTCTTGCATATTATGATGATTTGTCATTAGTTGAATTTGAATTAAAGACAGGGCGTACTCATCAAATCAGAGTTCACATGGCTTCAATTGGTCATCCTTTAATTGGTGATGAATTATATGGCGGAATGAATGGTGTTTTTGATTTAACGAGTACAATGGTTGCCTTTGTTCATCCTGTTACGAAACAAATAAAAGTTATAAGAAAAACAGGGCTCAAATAGTCCTGTTTTAAGATATAACTTTATTTTTTAATATATTGTTTTGTCTGTTGATATCTACGAGCATTCCAATAGCAATCATATAGGATAATAATGACGAACCTCCATAGGATAAGAATGGTAAGGTTATACCAGTAATTGGGAGTAACCCTAATATCATTCCCATATTCCAAACTTGTTGGAAGATAAGCATTCCAAATATTCCCATTGTAAAGAATTTATCTCGTGAATTACTAGCATCGAAACCAATCTTTAAGATAACGATATCTAATGCTACAATACCAGCGATTGTGATCAAACCAGCACTATAACCATAACAAGTTAAGATAACTGCAAAGATAAAATCTGTTTGTGCTTCAGGGAAGACTTTGACAACAGCTTGGAATCCATGACCTAACCAACCAGCTGAACCATAAGATAATAAAGAATAAAATAATTGAAATCCTTCTTTCCCAATAGTTCCCTCAGGATCAACCCAACCATAGAATCGATCTAATTTATGTCCAGTGATAATTTTAGAGAAAATTTCTGGCTGATAGATAAATAAATATGCACCAATCCCAATAATAACTATTGAAAAAATTAAACCAAATGTAAACCAAGAACCTCTTATTCCACTTGAAAATAAAACAAATAAAACGCCTGTCATAACTATCAATACAACACCAGTATCGTTTTGAAGATAAATAAGTAATGCAGGTGGTAAAACAACAGCCATACATTTTGAAATATATTTAAGTTCACTTTCAAGCGTAGGCGCAAAGTAATTACGATGATAATCCTTTGTAATTTGAGCTAATGCAATAACAATAACAATCTTCATAAATTCAGAAGGTTGTAAACTAAACCCAGGAATGTTATACCAGGAAGTAGCACCTCCAGCTCTATGTGCCAAAGGAATAATGTGATCAATAGAAAATATTTTATAAACATAGTGGTCAATGACAAGGCCAACTAATAAAACCATTAAAATACCATATATCCACCATATATTACTATAAATTTGATCATTACCAACCTTAGAAATTATAAATATAATAGCTGCACCTATCACAAAGAAAAGAAGTTGTTTGATCCATAGATTATAAGGATCAGGTTGTTTTTGAATAATAGGAGCGGCATTTAAAATGGCAAAACAACTAATGATGGCTAAGATAATAATTATAAAGACAAGCGGTTGTTGGCGAATTAAACTTTTTATTTTTTCCATTTCCTTGCTCCTTTCATGTTTCTTTTTTTTCCTTATTATAGTATACTATAAAATAGAAATACTTCAATCAAAAAAGGATGTGAATATATGGAATTTGAATATGTTTTAATTGTTGTAGGAATTATTCTTGCTGTTTTGTTACTTTATTTAGGATATACACACTTTATTAAAAACACTAGTTTAAGTAATGAATCTTCATCTGGTATTGATATAGATGCATTATTAGAGGCTTTAGGTGGTCAAAAGAATATCAAGGATGTCAATAGTTCTCCTTCTAAATTAACAGTTAGACTAACTGATCATTCACTTGTTAATGTTGAAAAGATTCAAGCTTTGGGAGCAAGTGGTATTGTTGAAGGAAAAGAATCTTTATCAATGATTTTTGGTAAGCAATCATCTCTTATTGAAGAAGATATTAAGAAATATATGAAGTAAAAGAGCTTATGCTCTTTTTATTTTTTGATTAAATGTGTATCTTAATATGTTTATAAAAAATTATGGTGCATATTAGTAGAGATTACAAAAGTAATTTGATATAGTGAAATTGCCACGAACATCTAGATATTCTTTATAACCAAAAAAACCTTGAAAAAATGATGAAAATACCATTGTTTCGTATAGGTAAGAGTGCTATAATGAGTGGGAAATAAAATTACAGGGGGTTAGAAGATGACTTTTAATGAAAAATGGAATGATGCTTGGGATGGCTTCCAAGCAGGAAAGTGGAGTAAGGAAGTTAATTTAAGAGACTTTATTCAGTTAAACTACACACCTTATGATGGAGATGATTCTTTCTTAGCAGGTCCTACAGCAGCAACTACTGCTTTATGGGCTCAAGTTATGGATTTAACTAAAAAAGAAATCGCTGCAGGTGGAGTATTAGACATGGATACAAAGATCGTATCTACATTAACTTCACATGCTGCAGGATACTTAGATAAAGATAAGGAAAAGATTGTTGGTTTACAAACTGATGTTCCTTTCAAAAGATCTTTACAACCATTTGGTGGTATTCGTATTGCAGAACAAGCTTGTGAAGCAAATGGATATACAGTTGATCCAGAAATCTCAAGAGTATTTAGAGATTATAGAAAAACTCATAACCAAGGTGTATTTGATGTTTATACTCCAGATATGAGAGCTTGTCGTTCAGCTCATATTATTACTGGGTTACCTGATGGATACGGACGTGGTCGTATTATTGGTGACTATAGAAGAGTTGCATTATATGGAACTGATAAATTAATTGAAGATAAGAAAAATCAATTAGCAACTTCTCATACAAGAATGACTTCTAGAACTATTCTTTTACGTGAAGAGTTAAGTGAACAAATTAGAGCTTTAGGTGAATTAAAACAAATGGCAGCAACTTACGGATGTGATATCTCTAAACCTGCTACTAATGCTAAAGAAGCTATTCAAGGATTATACTTTGGATATTTAGGTGCTGTTAAAGAACAAAATGGTGCTGCAATGTCACTTGGTAGAACTTCTACATTTATTGATATTTTTGTAGAAAGAGATATTGAAAAAGGGATCTTTACAGAAGAAGAAATTCAAGAGTTCATTGATCAATTCATTATGAAATTAAGATTGGTGAAATTCGCAAGAACTCCAGACTATAACGATATTTTTGCAGGAGATCCAACTTGGGTTACTGAATCAATTGGTGGTGTTGGTATTGATGGACGTCATATGGTTACAAGAACTTCATTCAGATACTTACATACATTAACAAACCTAGGTGCTGCTCCAGAACCAAACTTAACAGTATTATGGTCAACACGTTTACCACAAAAATTCAAAGAATTCTGTGCTAAACAATCTATCGCTACTTCATCTATTCAATATGAAAACGATGATTTAATGAGAGTAACACATGGTGATGATTATGCTATCGCATGTTGTGTATCTTCAATGGTTGTTGGTAAAGAAATGCAATTCTTTGGAGCTAGAGCTAACTTAGCTAAATGTTTATTATATGCTATAAATGGTGGTGTAGATGAAAAAACAAAGAAACAAGTTGGTCCTAGATACCGCCCTGTAACTGGTGAATATTTAGAATATGAAGATGTAAAACAAAAATATGTTGATATGATGGCTTGGCTTGCTCAAGTTTATGTAAATACATTAAATGTTATTCATTATATGCATGATAAATATGCTTATGAAAGAATTCAAATGGCATTACATGATAGAGAAGTTAAGAGATATTTCGCAACTGGTATTGCTGGATTATCAGTAGTTGCTGACTCATTATCAGCAATGAAATATGCA
Source organism: Coprobacillus sp. (assembly GCA_036639875.1). GTDB lineage: Bacteria > Bacillota_I > Bacilli_A > Erysipelotrichales > Coprobacillaceae > JAVWHX01. Next base: position 21,908 of record JAVWHX010000032.1, on the reverse strand, counting down.
AAAGTTAAAGTTGTTAGAGATGAAGATGGTGTTATCGTAGATTACATTGTTGAAGGTGATTTCCCTAAATATGGTAATGATGATGATAGAGTTGATGATATTGCAACTTGGTTAGTAGAAACATTCATGGGAATGGTTCGTCAACATCATACTTATAGAGATAGTGTACCAACAACTTCTATCTTAACAATTACTTCTAACGTAGTTTATGGTAAAGCTACAGGTAATACACCTGATGGTAGAAAAGCTGGAGAACCTTTTGCTCCTGGGGCTAACCCAATGCATGGTAGAGATTCTCATGGTGCTATTTCTTCATTAAGTTCAGTAGCTAAATTACCATTCAAAGATGCTCAAGATGGTATTTCTAATACATTTACAGTTATTCCTGGAGCATTAGGAAAAGATGATGAAGTTTTCGCTGGAGACTTAGACATCGATTCAATTAAAAGTGGGAATTAGAAAGAAGAGATATAATGGCTAGTCAAAAAGAAATTGATGAAATAGTCAAGATGTTAGATCAAAATATGAGTCAAGGTGCTGGACATGTTAATGTGAAAGTTACTGACCCCGATCATATAGAAATAGAAAGAGTTGACGTTGTGTCAAAGATGGATTGTGATAGCGGTGATACTGCTTGTAAGATTCCAAATTTACCAATGGAAGACGACGAATTTTAAATGAAAGGAGATTTAAAATTATGGCAAATCAACAACAAGTTGAAAACTTAGTAGGAATGTTAGATGCTTATGCAGAAAAAGGAGGTCATCATTTAAACGTTAACGTATTAAATAGAGAAACTTTACTTGATGCACAAGCACATCCAGAAAAATATCCACAATTAACTATTCGTGTATCTGGATATGCAGTTAATTTCGTAAAATTAACTAAAGAACAACAAAACGATGTTATTTCTCGTACATTCCACGATTCATTATAAGATATAAAAGCGCTTAGGCGCTTTTTTCTTTTATGTTTTTATACAAAGTAAGTGATATCTTAAATGATATATGATAAAATAGTTAGGGAAAGTAGGTGTTTGGAATGAAAGGATATGTTCATTCAATCGAGAGTTGTGGAACGGTAGATGGTCCTGGAATTCGTTTGGTTGTTTTTTTACAAGGTTGTCCAATGCGTTGTTTATTTTGTCATAATCCTGATACATGGGAACCAAATGTTGGGGAACAGATGGATGTTGAAGAAATATTACAACAATATCATTCAAAAGAAGCATTTTATAAGAATGGTGGGATAACTTGTACAGGTGGAGAACCATTAATGCAAATTGATTTTGTGACTGAACTTTTTAAGCGATGTCAAGAAGAAGGTATACATACATGTTTAGATACTTCAGGAATAACATTTAATGATTCTAAAAAATATTTAGAAAAATTGGATCGTTTATTAGAAGTAACAAATTTGATTATGTTAGATATAAAACATATTGATCCTATTGAACATATGAAATTAACATCACAGCCATTAGATAGAATAATGAATTTTACACGTTATGTTGATGATCATAATGTTGGTTTATGGATTAGACATGTTGTTGTACCAGGTTATACTCAAAATGATGATTATTTATATCGTTTAGGGGAGTTTATTGCAACTTTAAAGAATGTAAAGGCTTTGGATGTATTGCCATATCATACAATGGGAATTGTTAAATACCAACAAATGAATATGAAGTATCCATTAGAAGGTGTTGAAGCTTTAACAAAAGAAGATGCAATAAAAGCAAGACAGATTATTTTAAAAGGAATGAAAGATGCTTTGAATCATAACGACTAAGGAGGAAAGAGAAATGAGATTAGGAGCTATTGAAGCAGGTGGAACTAAATTTGTAGTAGCAATTGGAGATGAATTTGGAAATGTTATTGAAAGAGATGCTTTTCCTACAACAAATCCAGAAGAAACAGTTGAAAATATTTTTAAGTTTTTTGATGGGAAAGATATTGATGCATTAGGTTTGGGATGTTTTGGACCTATTGATCCAGATTTAAATAGTCCTACATATGGTTATGTAACAACAACACCAAAACCAGGATGGACAAATTTTGATATTATTGGAGCTATTCAAAAACATTATCCTCAGTTACCAATAGGATTTGATACAGATGTGAATGGAGCGGCATTAGGTGAAGCTTATTTTGGGGCTGCCAAAGGATTAGATAGTGCTTTATATTTAACAATTGGAACTGGTATTGGTGGTGGCGCAATTGTTGAAGGAAATCTTGTTCATGGATTATTACATCCTGAAATGGGACATATGATGTTAACACAAAGAGAAGATGATAAGTATACTGGAAAGTGTCCATATCATGGAACATGTTTTGAAGGATTGGCTGCTGGTCCTGCGATTGAAGCAAGATGGGGAGTTAAGGGAAATGAATTAGGTGTAGATCATCCTGCATGGGATTTAGAAGCTTGGTATATTGCTCAAGCATTAGCTATTTATGTTTTAACAATTTCACCTAAGAAGATTATTCTAGGTGGTGGAGTTATGCATCAAGAACAACTCTTCCCACTTGTTCATAAATATTTACAAGAAAGATTAAATGGATATGTTCAAAAAGATGAGATTACAACTGATGCAATCAAAGATTATATTGTTTCTCCAGGATTAGGTGATAATGCAGGAGTTTGTGGTGCTTTAGCACTTGCCAAAATGGCATATGATAGATAAGAAAAATCGTTATCAAACAATACTTAAAGTCATAGTATGGATAGCTATTGTTGGTATTGGAATTATGATGTATATGGATTGGAATAATATTCCGTCAATAGTAGGTATTCATGTTAACTTAGGTGGACAAGTAGATAACTATGGAAATAAAAGTGTATTGGTTATTGCTTGGGTAGTTATGATTGTTATCAATCTATTGTATACATTTGATTATAAATTTAATTATGCTAATGGAAATGGTAACTTGTTTAAAAAGTTTCCATGGTTATATCATACTTTGTATGTTGTTGCAATTGTTTTCATTTCTGTGTTTATGATTGCAAGAATGCTTGGTAGATAGTATTAAATATATCTTTTAAAGAACTTAGAACCAAATAGGGTTTTAAGTTCTTTTATTCTATTATAAGGAGTATACTTATTTTAGTATTTTCTTTTGCTTTTTTGAAAATCATGTATAATAAAAAATATAGATAGTAGAATATGAGATATCTTAAAAGGATTGACTAATAAAAGTCTATAGTTCTATAAAAAGCACCTTTTTAAGCCATGTTTTGTATTTAAAATACAAAATGCAACCAATAGTTTCGGCCATTCAAGCCAAAATATGTTGTCGCAACCATGACTATTTTTCTATAATGTGGGTGTAGTGGAGGGAGAATATTATGAATATAGAAATTGCAAATAAATTATTACAGTTAAGAAAAGAAAAGGGGTTATCACAAGAACAATTAGCTGCTGAACTTGGTATTAGTAGACAAGCTATTAGTAAATGGGAGAGAGCTGAAGCATCTCCTGATACAGATAATTTAATTGAACTTGCTAAGCTTTATGGAGTATCGTTAGATCAATTATTATTACATGAACCTGATGAAGCTAATGATGTTAAAGAAGATAAACAAGAAGAAGTTAAAGAAGATAAGATAAAAGGTATATTTAAAGATAAAAAGAATGAATATGTTCATGTTGGTTTTGATGGTATTCATGTGAAGGAAAAAGATGGGGATGAAGTTCATGTGACTTGGCATGGTATTCATGTTGAAGAAAAGGATGGCCATAAAGTTAATATTGGAGATAGTGGTGTTTATGTTGATGGGGAAAAATATGAAAAAGAAGATTGGTATGATTTGGAACATTATCAACATAGTCATTATTTTCCTTTTGGAATGTTAATTGGTTTTGGAGTTCTTATCTATTCTATTGTGACAGGGAACTGGCATCCTACATGGATTGTCATGTTAATGATTCCACTTTTAACAAGTTTATTAAGTGCAATTAAGAAAAGAAAACTTTCAAGTTTTGCATATCCTGTTTTAACAGTTATGATTTTTTTATACTATGGATTTTTTAAAGATATGTGGCATCCATCGTGGGCTATATTTCTAACAATACCTTGCTTTTACGCAATTGCTCACTACTTTGAGCATAAAAAAGAAAACTTCTAACGAAGTTTTTTATTATACTATGTTGACATATAATACTATATGGCGTATAGTATTATATGAAGAGAGGGTGATTCGATGATATTTAATACTGGTGCTGCTTTGTTAGATGCGGTTGTTCTATCAGTTGTTTCTCGGGATAAGGAAGGAACATATGGTTATAAGATTACTCAAGATGTTCAGTCGGTCTTGAATGTAAGCGAGTCTACATTATATCCGGTTTTAAGAAGGTTATTAAAAGATGGCTGTTTAGAGACATATGATCAAGAGTTTCAAGGAAGAAATAGAAGATATTATAAACTTACAGGTTCAGGTGTTGTACAATTAAATATGTATAAACAAGAATGGTATGAATATATTTTGAAGATTAATAAGTTATTTGAGGGGGGGAATCTTGATGAGTAGACAGGAGTTTATGAAGGAACTAAAATACTTATTACAAGATATTAGTGATGATGAAAGGGCTGAAGCTCTATCGTTTTATGAGGATTATTTTGATGAAGCAGGGGTAGATAATGAAGATAAAGTAATTGCTGAGTTAGGGGAACCAAGTAGAGTGGCAGCAATTATAAAAGATGGATTAAGAGGTCAGTTTGATGATCATATTAATGTTGGGAATCAAGGGTTTTCAAGTGATAATTATCAAAAAAACTATGAAGTTATTGATGTTGATGCAAAAGAAAGTAAACGTCAAAAATCATCAAAGACATCTCATTCTGGTTTTAGACAAAAGTGGGATGATTTAGCTTCTGGAGATAGAATTATCTTGATTGTTATTGCTTTATTTGCTTTTATACCATTTTCATTCTCTATATTTGGTGGGTTATTTGGAGCAGGGTTTTCAGTATTTGCAGTTTTCTTTAGTTTGATATTTGGTTTTTGGATTATTACAATTGGATTATATATAGCGGCTATTGTGCTTATTGTTACTGGGGTTATTCAGTTATTTACATTTCCAGGAGCTGGGTTGATTTGTATTGGAATAGGAAGTTTATTAATTGGTCTTGCTCATATTTTTGGAAGAATAGCAGGTTGGTTCTTTAGAGATGCAATTCCAGGTGTCTTCAATGCAATTAGTGATGGGCTTGCAAAGATATTTAATCGCAAGGAGGCACAATCATGAAAACAACTTATAAAGTATTGATTAGCTTTTGTATTGGGGTTACATTGATTGCTATTGGAGTATCAATGGGTGGTTTAAGTCAAATGAGACTTGATTTCTTTAATCATTTTGATTGGCGATGGGATGCAGAAAGAATAAATGATGTAGATTATCAAACAACTAATTCTATATATGAATTTGATATTGATATTCATAGTGGAACAGTTAAATTTATTGAAAGTGATAATGATAGAGTTGAAGTTAAAGCAAATACTGTGTATGATGGTTTTGAGGTTTATCAAACTGGAAATACTTTGGTTATTAATCAAGCTCATTATTGGAAATGGTTTAGGAGTTATGATCGTTCTCAAATAGAAATTTATGTACCTAAAGATATGACTATTCAAAAAGCAAAACTTAATGCAAATGCTGGTAGTTTAAAAGTATATGATTTGAAAAGTGATAGTGTGGAGTTTAATGTTGGTGCAGGTAATTTGAGTATTGAGAATGTAAAGTGTCAAGATATGAAATTAGATGTTGGCATGGGTAATGCTAATGCTGATAATGTACTTATTCAAGATACAATTAAAATTAGTGTTGGTATGGGAAATACTGATGTTGAATTAATTGGAAATGAAGATGATTTTAATTATAAAGCTAAAGTTGGACTTGGCTCTGTTAAAATTGGTGATGAAAAGATAACTTCACTAGGTAATGAAAAGTCAAACCATGGAACAACTGATAGAATGATTGATATCAATTGTGGTATGGGTAGAGTGAAAGTAGATATGGAGGGATAAAAGTGAATAAAAGATTATATAGATCAAGAAGAGATATTATGATATGTGGTGTATGTGGTGGTATTGCAGAATACTTCGATGTTGATCCTACAATTGTAAGATTAGGTGCAGTTGTATTATGTTTTGGATGGGGTTCAGGATTGATTGCTTATTTGGTTGCATCAATTATTATGCCTAAAAATCCATATCAATAAAAAGATAGGAGCAGATAAATCTGCTCCTATTTTGGTATTATGAGGTTTAATGCAAGTTCTTCAACAGTAACGTGAATAGGCAGGCTTGTTCCTTCTTCGCCATCAATGTCATATATGATATCCTTATCACATTCAATATAAATATCTTTAGCTTGTAAATAATGTGTAAATTTACTATTTGTATGTGAGGTAAATGTATAATCCTTTAAAATAGAAATGAGTTCAGGAGTAGAACATTTCTTTATGATTAATAAATCCATTTGTCCATCTTGAATATTAGCATGTGGAGCAATGTCTTTAAATCCACCAACTTGAGATGTATTGGTAATCATAAATAAACGAGCATCCTCTTCAAATTCCTCATTCTCAGTCTTGATTTTAAGATGAAGATGAGTAGAAAGTTGACTTGGTAATTGTCTTATTCCACTTAAATAATAGGCAATCGGTCCAAATATTTCCTTTTCACCTTTACTCACTTGAAAACTAATATCACTAAACATTCCACCAGCTAATACATTTGCAAAATATCTTCCATTCACATTTCCAATATCAACACTTATAATATTCATATCTTTAATCATTTTTATAAAATTCTTAGGAGTTAATGGTAATTTTAAATGATTAGCAAAATCATTAACCGTACCACCAGGCAATATTGCTAATGGTGTTTTTATTTTCTTTTCCACTAAACCATTAATAATTTCATTAACCGTTCCATCACCACCAACACTTACAATAAAATCATAATCAGATTCCTGAATATCTAAACAACGATAATAAGCATCGTCTTTTTTCTCAGTATAAAAGATATCAACATGGTTTATGATTTGTTGTAACACCATTTGACCAATCATTTTATCTAATTTTTTTTGAATTGTTTTGGTACCAGAACTCGGATTAATGATAAATAAACATGTTTTCACATAATCACTTCCTTTACACCATTATACTACAAAAAATAAGAAAAGAAGACATTTTCTTAAAAAGGAATGTCTTCTTTATCACTTACATTATTTTTTATTAATCTTAAGAGTAATTCTACACCTTTTTTCATCATTGTAATAGATACAAATTCATAAGGTCCATGACAATTAAATCCACCAGTCCCAAGATTTGGACAAGGTAAACCTTTGTATGATAATCTTGCTCCATCAGTACCACCACGAATAGGAACAATCGATGGTGTTAATCCAACATCATACATAGCATTTTCAACTTGTTCTACAATATGAGGATGTTCAGCAATAATATCTTTCATATTCAAATATTGTTCAGTCATTGTAATCTCAACAAGTTGTTGACCATATTGACTATTTAAATAAGCTTGAATACGTTTGAAATCATTAAGTTGTTCTTTGATTTTAGAAAAATCATGATCTCTAACAATATATTCTAAATGCGTTTTCTCAACGCTACCTTTCATATGATTTAAATGATGAAAACCATCATATCCATCAGTAAATTCAGGTTTCTTATTTTGAGGTAACATATTATCAAATTCAATTCCAACATTTAAAGAATTAATCATCTTATCTTTGGCATTACCAGGATGAATACTTTTTCCAGCAATATCAACAGTAACACCATAAGCATTAAAGTTTTCAAAATAAAATTCATTGATATCTCCACCATCAACGGTATAAGCATAATCAGCATTGAATCTTTCAATATCAAAATGTTCAGTTCCGCGACCAACTTCTTCATCAGGAGTAAACGCAATTTGAATATCATTGTGTCTGAATTCTGGATGCTTAAATAAATATTCAGCCATACTCATAATCACAGCAATCCCAGCTTTATCATCTCCACCTAAAAGTGTAGTTCCATCAGTTGTAATAATATCATGAGAAATGACTTTGTTTAAATCACTAAAATCTTCTCTGTCTAAATATAACTCTTCATTCATATCATTAAGCATAATACGACTTCCATCATAATCTCTTATAATCTTTGGTTTGATATTTTCTCCACTTGCATCACTTGATGTATCTAGATGTGCAATAAATCCAATGACATCACCAATATTATCATTATTACTAGGAATTGTTCCATAAACAACACCATATTCACTTAAATAAACATTCTTAAATCCTAAGATTTCCATTTCTTCAACTAAGAATTCAGCAAGATCTTTTTGACAAGTTGTTGAAGGATATGTTGTAGAATAAGGATCAGATTGAGTATTAATACTTACATATTTCAAAAATCTATTTTCTATTTTCATAACGGTCTTCCTTTCTATTCCATTATAACAATTATTCCAATTTATCACAATATGATATTTAGACTAGCCAAAGACTTAATTAATCATTATAATAAAGTTGGAGGTTTTTTCAATGAGTAAATATTATGCAGTAAAAAATGGAAAGAAAATAGGAATATTCTTAACTTGGGAAGAATGTGAAAAACAAGTGAAGGGGTTTAAAGGGGCACTTTATAAATCATTTCCAACAAGAGAAATGGCTCTTGAATACATAGAGGAAACAAAAGTTGAAGATACAATTGATGGATTGATTGCTTATGTTGATGGGAGTTATAATATCAAAACAAAAGTATATGGTTATGGTTGTGTCTTATTAGATGGTCAACAAGTGATTCAACAGTTCTATGGAAAAGGTACTGAAGAAGAATATGTTTCTATGCGAAATGTGGCTGGAGAGATAATGGGAAGTGAAGTTGCGATTAGATATGCTATTGATAATGGATATAAACTTGTTTGTATTTATTATGATTATGAAGGTATTGAAAAGTGGGCTAATGGAACTTGGAGAGCTAATAAAACAGGGACAATTGCTTATCAGAATTTTATTAAAGAAAGTCGTCAAAAGATTCAAATTTCATTTGTAAAAGTATTAGCACATAGTGGTGATATGTATAATGAAGTTGCTGATAAGTTGGCGAAAAGAGCTGTTGGAATAAAGTGGAAAGAATAGTTGTTTTTGATATAGAAGTGTTGAACCAAGATCCTACGAGTATTTGTGCCATTGGAATTGTAGAACTGATTGACCAAAAAGAAGTATCTTCTTATTATTCATTGATAAAACCAAAAGATTTGAGTTATGATATGTATCGTTATAAAGTTCATAAAATAAGAACAAAATCATTATTAAATGAAAGATCATTTGCTGAAGTATGGAAAGAAATAAAAGGATATTTTGAGAATGCAATTATTGTTTCTCATGATATTCAAGGTGATATGATGCATTTAAGAGATACTTTGAAAGCCTTACGAATAACTTATCCTGAGATTAGAATGTCTTGTACAAATGTTCTAGCACATTTGATATATCCAGAATTACAAAAATATAATTTGAAGACTTTATCTGAATTGGTAGGATTTGAGTTTAATGCTCATCATGCTTTAGAAGATGCTAGAGCCTGTGCAAACTTATTGGTTCATATGATAAAAGAAACAAAAGTTGAAACCCTTGAACAACTACATAATCATTTTCATTTGGAATTTGGCGAAATGAAGGCTAATTATTATAGAAATATTATTTCTGCAGATGTTGCTTGTCAATTATTAGAATTGACACATAGAAAAGATGCTATGTTATATCATCAGTCTGTATGTTTTACAGGTAAACTTTCTATATCAAAAGATATCTTAGAAGAAAAAACAAAAGAAGTTAGTGGTTTATCTAGTCATCAAGTGAGTACTCAAACTAATTATTTAGTTATTGGAAAGCAAGGTTATCATAAAGTTCGTTTTGGTAAAGAAAACAAAAAAGTAAGGAAAGCTTTGCAATTAATTAAACAAGGTCAAGATTTAAAAATAATTCATGAAAATGAATATTTAAAATTACTTGAAGAAAAGAAATAGGTATCGTTTGATATCTTTTCTTTTGTCAAGGTATTTGCTTATTGCATATAAATGTTTTAAAATGTATAATAGTTGTAAGAAAATAAAAATATTTAAAGTTTTTTGAAGAAAAAATGAAATTTTATACGTATATAGAAGTAGGAGGATTAAATATATGTATAATAAAGTTTCAGATTTTTGTTCTGATTATTTCTTTCATTACCTTATGTATCATTGTAGTCAATTAAGATTAGAGATATGTAAGTATCTAACCCATGATGACACTATTACTTTTACAACGATAGAAAATAGTGATACATATAGTACTTTTAAAGATGGTAAGAAATATGTTATGGATATTGTTATAAGAGATGATAAGTATAGATATTACAATATTGAAATGCAAAATGGAAATATGACAACCAGTGATATGAAAAGGTTTCAAGTCTATGCAATGAGGTTGATAGAAAAACAGATGATAGGAAAGGAAACAACGCATGAAATAAGTAAGGTAAGACAGTTGATTATTTATACAGGAAAACCAATACAAAACTTTAATCATTATCAACATAAGTTAGAATTGTATGATAAAAGGTATCAAGTCTTATTAGAAAAGGGATTAATCACAATGAATATAATTCAGATAGAGAAAATGGAGGAAGAAGAGATGGAAGTTATAAGGAGTGATATACATCAAGTGATGAGATTGTTTAAAAATGAAGAAGTACATAAAGAGGAACAAGAAAGTCCATTAGCGAAAGAAGTTGTAGAGATATATAAGCAGTTTATAGAATCAGAGGAATACTATAAATATATTGCGATGGAAAGAGATAGGTGTTTAATTAATGATAAGATGGAAGAACGTTATGTCGAAGGTGAAGTTAATGGGATAAGAACAGAACGATTAAATAAAGCTAAATTATTGATACAAGAGGAATACAATGTTGAAAACTTAGAATGGTTAAGTGCATGCAATGAAAAACAACTAGATAAAGTTTTTAAGCTTATTTTTAAAGAATTAACATATGATGAATTAAAAATAGAGATGTTACGGATGTAAAAGTTGTTTTAGAATAATACTAATGGACAAGGTTTAGATAATGTCCATTTTTTATGTTTTTTTCATTTTTCTTTAGATATTCTTTGGTTGAACGACATTGCTCCTTGGTTATATTTGGTGTATAATAACAAGGATTAAGAAATGGATGTGAGATCATGAAAATAAGAATAGCGACTTTAGATGATGCATTATCAATTCAAAAGATCTATGCTTATTATGTTGTGAATACAGATATTAGTTTTGAATATGATGTTCCTAGTGTAGATGAAATGAAAGAGAGAATAAAAGTAACTGATCCTTATCTTGTTGCTGAGATAGATAATCAAGTTGTTGGTTATGCTTATGCTTCGCAATTTCGTTCACGTATAGGCTATCAATATAGCTATGAATTATCTGTTTATATAGATAAAGATTATCATAGACAAGGAATTGCAAAAGAACTTTATATAAAGCTTTTTGAAATACTAAAAGTCATGAATATCCAGACTTTATATGCTTGTATTACATATCCTAATCAAAAGAGTGAAGAATTTCATAAACGTTTTGGGTTTAAAAAAGTTGGACATTTACATCGTTGTGGATATAAGTTTAATGAGTGGCTAGATGTTATATATATGGAAAAATACTTGTTGGATTATCATAAAATTACAGAAATCATACCATTTTGTGATATATCTGATGCTTTGATAACGGAAATACTATATTCAAATGATAAAGACTATGGTATGATAGACAAGAAAGGGTGAGAATATGGATGTTGTAATTGTAGGTGCTGGTTTTGCTGGGAGTGTTGTAGCGAGAAAACTTGCTGAACAAGGGAAGAAAGTAAAGATTATTGAAAAGAGAAATCATATAGGTGGAAACTGTTATGATGAATATAATGAACATGGAATTTTGATTCATAAATATGGACCGCATATATTTCATACAAATAATAAAGAGGTTTATGATTTTTTGTCTGAATATACAAAGTGGTATGATTATCAACATGAAGTTGTAGCACGTGTATACGATAAAATCATTCCAGTCCCATTTAACTTAAATACTTTAATGATTGTATTTGGTGAAGAAAAGGGAAATGAGTTAAAGAAAGAATTAATTGAAGCTTATGGTGAAAATGCGAGGGTTCCAATTTTAGAACTTCAAAAGAGTACTTCTAAGGGAATTAGAGAAGTTGCTGATTATGTTTATCAAAATATATTCTTAAAGTATACAATGAAACAATGGGGACAAAAACCAGAAGAAGTGGATCAAAGTGTAACTGCTAGAGTTCCAGTATTAATTTCTACTGATAATCGCTATTTTCAAGATACATATCAAGGTTTGCCTTTAGATGGATATACTGAATTATTTAAAAAGATGTTAGATCATCCTCTTATTGAAGTCCAATTAAGAAAAGATGCTAAAAAAATAATTAATTTTGATTTTGAAAATCAAAAGGTTTATATAGAAGGAAAAGAATTTAATGGTCAAATTATCTTTACAGGAGCTATTGATGATTTCTTTAATCATAAGTTAGGGAAGTTACCTTATCGTTCTTTATATTTTGATTTTGAACATTATGCTTTAGAAGATTATCAAGGACACAGTGTTGTTAATTATACTGTTAGTGAAGACTTTACACGTATTACGGAATTTAAGCATTTAACTGGTCAAGTTTCAAATGAGACAACTATTGTTAAGGAATATCCTCGTGTTTATGAAGACAGTTCACAAGTTCCTTATTATGCAATTATGAATGACGAAAATAATGCTATGTATCAAAAATATGTGGATTTAATGAAACCTTTTTCTAATTTCTATTTTTTAGGAAGATTAGCTCAATATAAATATTATAATATTGATGGAATTGTTGAAGAAGCATTAAAACTAGTTAAACAATTATAGGAGGACAACTATGAAATATTTATCTATTGCTATTCCTTGTTATAATTCACAAGAATATATGGCAAAAGCGATTGAATCTTGTTTGATATTAAAGGATGATGTAGAAGTTATTATTGTTAATGATGGATCTAAAGATGATACTGCTCGTATTGGTGATGAGTATGCTGCTAAGTATCCAGAAACAATTAAATGTGTTCATCAAGAAAATGGTGGTCATGGTCAAGCTGTAAATACAGGACTAAAGAATGCAACAGGACTTTATTATAAAGTTCTTGATAGTGATGATTGGTTTGATCAATCAGCGCTTGTAAAGGTTATTGAAACATTAAAAGAATTATATAGTCGCAATGAAATTTTAGATGTTATGATTGCGAATTATGTTTATGAAAAAGTAAGTGAAAATAAAACAAGTGTTATTAGATATACAAATGCATTACCACAGAATAGAATCTTTAGATGGTATGATGTGAAACATTTTTATCCTCAACAAAATCTATTAATGCATAGTGTTATTTATCGTACACAAATGCTTAGAAATTGTAATCTTGAATTGCCTAAACATACATTCTATGTTGATAATTTATTTGTATATCAACCATTACCTTATGTTACAACTTTATATTATTTAGATGTTGATTTATATCGTTACTTTATTGGTAGAGATGATCAATCAGTTAATGAAACAATTATGATTTCACGTATTGATCAACAGATTAAAGTCAATAAAATGATGATTGATTGTTGTGATGTTATGAATTTAAAGAGTCGTAAATTACGTAATTATATGATTAAGTACTTAACAATGATTTTAACTGTATCAACAGTTTTATTGGTGAAATCTAATACACCAGAAAATCTTGCAAAGAAAGATGACTTATGGTTATATTTAAAAACAAAAAATCCAGAGCTATATAAAGCAGTTAAACATACGACTTTAGGGTCATTAATGGAAATGGATAGTAAAGTTGGTAAGAAAGTTTTGAAAACAGGTTATGCTATTTCTAGAAAGTTATTTGGTTTTAATTAATGAAGAGATTTATTAATAAATATAAACATGCTTGGGTATTTATTTATTTTATTATTTATGTACCTTGGTATTTTGGATTACAATATAGAGAGAACATTAATTTTCATGATATATATATAGGATTTGATGCTGCTTTACCTTTTATTGCAGAATTCATTTATCCTTATATTTATTGGTATTTCTTTATTGCTGGAACAGTTATATATTTATTCTTTACACATAAAGAAGATTTTTATAAATGTGTTGCTTCATTATTTATTGGAATGACAATTTGTTTAATTATATTTACTATTTATCCAACAAGCTTTAATCATCGCCCTGATATAATTACAGGAAATTCATTAACTCAGTCTCTTGTTAATTTTATATATACAGCAGATAAGAGTCAGAATGTTTGTCCTAGTATACACGTTTATAATTCAATTGCTTGTGCTGTTGCTTTGATTAAATGTGTAGATTTTAAAAACAGTCGCTTGATGCAAGTTTTTGCGATTGTTTCAGCAACATTAATAACTTTATCAACAATGTTTATTAAACAACATTCTATATTAGATGCTGTTGCTGCGGGGATATTATTTGTAATTATGTATTTACTTGTCTATAAAGTTGACTATTCAAAATTATTGAAAAAGACAAATCGTTAGTTTGTCTTTTTCAGTTATTGGAAATATATGACGGGATGAATTTTTTGGTGTATAATATATAAATTATAGGAGGAAGAAAATGGAAACAAATCAAAAATTAGGACATGAGAAAATAACGAAATTATTATTTTCATTAGCTGTGCCATCAATTATCGCACAGTTAGTTAATATTTTATATAATATGGTGGATCGTATATATATTGGACAAATGGCAGATGGAACTGCTGCTATGGCAGGTCTTTCTATTGCGTTACCAATTATTACATTGATTACTGCATTTACACAGTTAGTAGGGATTGGTGGAGCTCCATTATGTGCAATTAAGTTAGGTGAACAAAAGAAGGATAAAGCTGAACAAATTATGACAAATAGTTTTGTTTTATTGTTATCTTTAGGAGTTATTTTGACAGTTATTGTATTGGTATTTAGAGAGCCTTTATTGATTATGTTTGGGGCAAATCAAGAGTCACTTCCATATGCAATTGCATACACTAGTATATATGCATTAGGAACAATTTTTGTACAAGTGACATTAGGAATGAATGCGTATATAAATACACAAGGTTATGCAAAAATGGGAATGTTTACAGTTGTAATTGGGGCTGTGTTAAATATTCTTTTAGATCCTATTTTTATTTTCGGATTAAATATGGGTGTTTCAGGAGCTGCTTTGGCAACGATTATTTCACAAGGTGTATCAGCTGCTTGGGTGCTTAAGTTCTTGTTTGGTAAAAAGAGTCATTTAAAGATTAGAAAGAAATATTTTAAGATTGATTGGAAAATTGCTTTTTCAATTTGTGCATTAGGTATCTCTCCTTTCGTTATGAATGTAACAGAAAGTTTATTACAAATATCATTTAATAATCAGTTATCTTTATATGGAGGAACTATGGCTGTAGCGACAATGGCTATATTGGTAAGTATGTGGCAATTTGTAACATTACCTTTACAAGGGTTGTGTCAAGGAGCTCAACCTATCTTAAGCTATAATTATGGGGCTAGAAATTATACGCGTGTAAGAGAGACATTTAAGCTTGTTTTTAAACTATGTCTAGGTTTTGCAATTTCAGCACAAATCGTTATGATGGCACTTGCTCATATCTTTGTTCCTATCTTTACAAGTGATCCGCAAACAATACAATTTGCATCATGGGCACTTAGAGTTTATGTGATAGGTGTAGGAATGTTTGGAGCACAGATTGCTTGTCAGCAGTCATTTATGGCACTTGGTCAAGCAAAGGTTTCACTATGCATGGCTATTACAAGAAAGATTATTTTATTAATTCCACTTGTTTATGCTTTCCCATATTTAATTGGAGGGACTTCATTTGCAGCTATGTTCTCATCATCAATAGCTCCAATGGTAAAGAGTGGTGCTAATGTTTTTGCAGTCTTATTTGCAGAACCAGTATCAGATATTTTAGCTGCTTGTATTACAACTTTCATGTTTATGAGATTCTACAAAAAAGAACTTACAAAACCTGATCAAGTTATTGAAGATTAAAAAAATTATAACCTTAATTGTTTCTTTTCTTAATTTATGCTTAAATATGGAAAAGTGAGGGGGTTAAGAAATGGAAAAGAGTTTAATTACAAGAGTTTTGGAGATGGATCCAGCGGCAAGACATAGATTAAATATAGTTCTAAACTACCCTGGTGTTCATGCTATGTTCTTTTATCGAATTAATCATTTTTTATGGAATATACATTTCAAAACATTGGCAAGATTTTTAAGTCAATTTGCTAGATTTTTTACAGGGATTGAAATTCATCCGGGTGCGACAATTGGAAAACGATTATTTATTGATCATGGAATGGGTGTTGTAATTGGGGAAACAACAATAATTGGAAATGATTGCACTTTATATCAAGGGGTAACTCTTGGTGGCGTTGGAACTGGTCAACATAAAGTCAAAAGACATCCTACTTTAGAAAACAATGTAATGATATCGGCAGGAGCTAAGATCATTGGAGATGTTATTATTGGTGATAATAGTATTATTGGAGCATCATCAGTTGTTTTAAAAGATGTACCTCCTAATTGTACTGTTGTTGGGGTTCCTGGTAAAATAGTTAAAGAAAACGGAGTACGTGTAGATCGTGAATTATAAAATAGATTATAAATTGATGGGGATATCTTGGATTTTATTAATTGCTTATTTGATTCTGTTTTTTAGTGGGAATTTAAGTGCGTTAGATAAGGTAGGTTATCAAACAATTTCAAGTTTAACAAGCGAAAGTATGACAGGTATAATGATTGCTGTAACATTTCTTGGATCTTGGATAAGTGTTGTAATCATTTGCATTATATGTGTTATTATTCGTTTTAAAAAGGGGCTTTTTATAAGTCTTAATGTTAGTGTTATATGGATATTGAATTATATTTTAAAGAATATAATTGAAAGGCCAAGACCTAGTGTTACGCGACTTGTCGTAGAGACTGGATTTAGTTTTCCAAGTGCTCATGCAATGGTTTCATTTGGGTTGTTTGCATTAATCTTTTATATGCTAAAAGACAAATATAAAACTATAGCAATTCTTATTATGATTATTCCTGTTTTTATATCTATAACAAGGGTTTATTTAGGAGTTCATTATACAAGTGATGTGATTGGTGGTTGTTTAATGGCTTTCACATACCTATGTACAGTTATTCCTATTCTTAAATATCATAAATTACTTCCTCATACATAAATTGTACTAGGAGGTTTTTTTATGCCAATTGATATTCAAGTAGGACTTCATTATTATGGCTTAGGACTTATAAAAAGAGAATATGATTTGTATTGTTTGGTTGATTTAGAAACAGGAGAATGGTTTGAAAAGATGACTATTTATTATATTCAAAAGCTATTAAATACGTGGCTTCAACATCGTGATGTACAAGTAAGATATAATATTTGAAATATAAGTAGAAAAGACTTGACCTGTCCCCAAGGGTCATATTTAATATATATGTGGGTGATAAAAATGAAAACAAAAGAAGTATGTGATAAATATCATGTTTCAAGAAAAGCATTAAGAGTATATGAAGAAAAGGGATTTATTAAACCGTCAAGGGATCAATCTTATTATCGTGATTATAGTGATGAAGATTTAGAAATATTAAAGAAAATAGTATTATTAAGGAAGATGGAATTTTCTTTAGAAGAAATAGAGAAAATAATCTTTCAAAAAGATAATCAATTAATTTTAAGAAAAAAAGAAGAATTTAATAAAGATATTCACTTTATTGAAACAAAGAAATTATATCTTGATTATATTTGTTCAACACTAGAAGGTGATTATGAGATAGATGAAACAATAGAAGCAGTTGAACATACATTAAAGATATATGAAAATAATGAGTATCAAGATATGATTCAGTTTGATTTTCATCGAGATACAATTGTTTTAATGTGGTTAACATCTTTTATTATTGCAATGATCTCATTAAAATGGTACTTGATGGTATCTTCTCTTGTGATGGGGATAGTAGCTATTATCCTTTCTTTAAAATCTGTCAGACGATTCTTTTTAAAGGTTCCTGTTAAAAAGATGTTATCGCCACTCTTTATTGGAGTAGGATTTTTAGGTTTATTAATCACGTCAATAGCCAATCGTGATAGTTTATCAATGTTTGTTATATCAACAATTAGTGCTGTTCTTTTATTAAATGGAATAACATTAATGCCAATAGTTAAAAAATATTATTATAATTATCAAAATATTATATCTCCAATCTTAGGTCTTATATCAGCAATGTTAATAGGTTATATTGTTTATTTTGACATTGCTAATATGTTTGCATATGGACTAGTTGTTATAGCGTTTGAAACACTGGCTTTATGTATTATGACTAATAAAATAGTAAGAGATATATTTATTGGTATAATAACAGGTTAAAAAACATTAAATAAAGATTTTTAGTCTGCATAAATATAATGTTATATGAAAATCTTTCTGTTATAATAAAAGAAATTAAAGAGTTTGTGTCATTAATATCTTGATAAGTTAATGTTATTATAGTTGATATATAAAGAGAACGGAGAAATTATATGGACAATAAGATGACATCTCGAATGGACTTTATTATAAAAAATATCCTGTATGGAAATAGTGATAGTTTAGAAAAATTAGCGACTTGTTTAAATGTGACTACAAGACAAATTATTTATGATATTAAAAAAATTAATATTTTTTTTCAACATCAAACAAATAACAAAGTTATTGAAATAAAAAAGAATGGGTCTATTCATTGTAATAAAGATATTCTTTTGAAATTCGAACAAAAACAATATGATGATTTTAAATTTTCTCAAGACAAAAGAATTTTTTTAATTGAGACAATTGTTGGTATGAATACAGTTGGATTAAATATCAATGAGCTTTCACGTCAATTAAATGTCTCAAGAATTACTATAAAGAATGATTTGGAATTAGTAAAAGAAAAATTAGACTCTTTAGGAATACAGTTAAATTATGATCGACAATTTTATTTAACAGGAAGTCCTGAAAATATATATAGTTTTCAATTACAACTTATGATGAGATTAAGATATTTATCTTGTAAAAGCTCATTAGATAAAATTGAAGAAATAATTCAAGATCATTTTGATCGCTCTTTTCAAAATGCAAGAATAGTAAATATTAATCATGTGTTAAATTTATTTATGAGTGAAAATTATATACTTATCAAAGATTCTGATTTTGAATGGATTGAATCTAATATACAATTATTGATTTGGTATACAAAAAGAGGAAAAGAAATTCCGAAGATGACATCGGTTAATAAGCTTAACTATTTAGATTGTTCAAGTTTGTATTTGGCTTATGAAAGTTTCTTTGGTTTTCAATTCCCAATTGAGGTTAAAGAAAGAATACATTCCTTGTTTGCAATAGTGGGAGCACAACGTATTAATCAAATTGATAAATTAAATGTAGAAATTATCGCATACCTTTTTAAACTTATTACTTATTTAGAAGATGTTCAAGAGCATTATGTGTTTCGCAATGATATTATGTTGCTAAATGGATTGTATTATCATTTGGATAGAAATCTTAAAAAGAATAGAGTTGGAATTCATATTGATGAAACTCCATCTTATGATGTAGATATAGACATCAATATGACAAAAGAGATTTGTCAACTAATTGATAAATTTTGCTTGGAAGTTGAACCATTAGAAAACTATTTTCTTCCATTGGAGCAAGATTATATCAAGCTTTATTTTAGAGCGAGTATTTATAGAAATTATCCTTTTCCAAAAAAGAAAATTGTTCTTGTCAGTGAAATAAGGTATTTTATAAGGTTACAACTTATGCAGATATTAGAGCAACAATTTGAAGTAGAAGTAATAGAAAATTTTTCTGTTAACTATACACCATTTTATAAAAACTGGGATAAGGTTGATCTTGTTATATATACAGAAAGCTTACCAGATGATTTGAGAGTTCCTTCATTAAAAGTTAATCCATATTTATCACAGCAAGATTTTTCTAATTTAATTAATTCAGGCATTTATTTAACAAAAGATAAAAACCCCTTGGATTATCAAAAAATATATCGCTATATTCATAAAAAAAATGTTATGGTTATCTTGATTTTAGATTTTTTATAGATCAAAAATTTTTTAGGGATGGAAAAAATGAAACAATGGATGAATTGCAACTGATTGATGATTTTTCTTTTCATTCAAAGAACTTTAAAATCGAAGATTATCGATGGATAGAATATAAAGATTTGTGTATAACATATGAGCAAAATGTGTCTAACAGTATTGATTTTATGTTAGAGGAGAAAAGCCAGAAACTTTATATTAAAATTAATACATATGATGTTATTCAGTTGTTTGTTTGTTTATTCAAGTATTATTATAAAATCCATAATGGATATAATCTAATAAATCTTTTTCAAAAAGATATCAAAGGTGTTCAAGATTTTCTAAAAATTTAAATATCTAACAAAATGACTTTTTTAAAGTCATTTTTTTGATATAAAGTTTTATGTTTTTTAAAAGTTAAAAATTTTATATATAAAAATTTGTTTGAAAAATACTAAAATTTAAGACTACATATTGTTTGATTCACTTGTTAAAATACATGTGTATTGAAAGCGCTTGATATTTGAGAAGGACTATTAAAGGGACGTAATAGAAAATATCAAGATATTCAATCTTATCATTTATGAAAGAAGGGAAAACAATGGAAAAAAGGATTAAGAAAATGATAGTAGTCATGATTGCATTTGCAATGATGATACCAATGCTAGGCTTTAATGTTGCTATGGTGAGTGCAACTAATGAGCAAGGAAGTTATAAGATATATCCTACACCACAAAACGTAGAGTATAAAGATAAAACTTTTGAACTCTCATCAAGTATGAATGTAATTTATGGGACTCAAGTTGACACTTACACAAAAGCACGTTTTCAAGAAGTTGCTAAGATTTTAGATAAGTCAATAACTGAAAGTCAAAGTATTGATTTACAAAAAACAAACATATTGATTGGAACATATAGTTCTAATGATGTGGTTAGTCAATATTTTAAAGACAACCCAATTGTCTCAGAAGAATTTTTTCAAAAAAATGATGCCTATATTCTAAGTGTTAAAGAAAATGTTATTTCTATTTTAGGAAAAGATACAGATGCATCATTTCAAGGAATTACAACTTTGAAACATATTTTTAATCAAGTTAAGGATAATCAAATTAAAGAATTAATAATTCAAGATTATGCTGATGTAAAACTCAGAGGTTTTATTGAAGGTTATTATGGAAATCCATGGTCAAATACTGATAGAGCCGATTTAATGGAATTTGGAGGAGATTATAAACTTAACCAATATTTATATGCTCCTAAAAATGATCCAAAGCACAATGAAAAATGGCGTGAACTTTACACAGAGGCTGAGTTGGTAGAAATAAGAAAACTCGCTGAGGCTGGAAATAAAAGTAAATGTTATTATGTTTATGCTTTACATCCTTTGATGTATAATCCTATTCGTTTTGATAGCAATTATGAGTCTGATTTAAATATTATTAAAGCAAAACTAAGTCAATTATTGGATGCAGGTGTTAAACAGTTTTCTATTTTGGGTGATGATGCCTCAGTCCCAGGCGGAAAAGCAACTAATTATGTAACTTTATTAAATGATTTAACAGAGTGGTTAAAAGAGGAACAAAAAGATGTTGAAGGTTTGAAAACGGATGTAATTTTTTGCCCTGGAGATTATATGGGGAATGGAAGTAGTCCACAAATGCAAGCTTTAAAGGCATTACCAGAGT
>JAVWHX010000031.1:0-27082 GCA_036639875.1 Coprobacillus sp. | reverse complement strand
AACTGATAATCATATCAGAGTATCTTCTCTTTATTTTTACATGGTAATATCAATGTCTTAAGTTGCTGACATTGTGATTTTGTCAGTGTTTTTTCTATTTACAATTAATAAATATAAACGAATGAGTTATCCTTATCAAATTGATTAGGATAACTCATTTATTTTTTATATCTTTTTATTTTCCTTTATAACACGACATGGTGAACCAACAGCTATCACATCATTCTCAATAGAATGTGTCACAACACTACCTGCACCAATCACTACATTGTCACCAATTGTAACACCTGGTAAAATAATCGCTCCACCACCAATCCAAACATTGTTTCCTATAATAACTGGTGCTGTTATAGTTTTACAAAATTGAAAACCATCATCAGTGTTTTGTTGAAATCGATCCAAATAATGAGTTGGATGATAAGCCGTATATATCTGTACATTAGGAGCAATCAAAGCATTATCTCCAATGATAATTTTATTATCATCTAAGAAAGTACAATTCATATTCACTTCGCATTGCTTACCAAAGTAAATGTTTTCACCATAATCTACATAGAATGGTGGCGTTATCCACAAATTCTCACCGAAACCACCTAACATATCTCTTAATAAAAGAGTTTTCTTTTCGAGATCTTGAGATAAACATTGATTATATTGATTCACTAAGTCTTTAGCAAGATGCCATCTTGTTAGTAATTCCTCATCACCACAATCATAAAGTTCACCTGCTAACATCTTTTCTTTTTCTGTCATATGATTCTCCTAAATATAGTTTTCTTCATCCCATTGAAGAGGTAAAACCTCAAACTCCTGAAAGTAAGCTTTACAACTTGATTCTAGAGGACTACAAGCATAAACACCTACTCTAAGCTTTGATATATCTGAAAGATGAAACATACGTAATTGAATGTAGTTTTGATTATCAAGAGAAGCTTCAATTAAGAAATCACTTCCCTTTTTATGAACTTTATAATAAATTGATTCTACATCAATACCATAAGTTTGTGAAACTGACCAATCAGAATAACCATGATTTGTAACAACTGCACCCAACATCTTATCAATTTCATTAGCGTTCTCTAAAGATGCTTTTGCCCAATGTTCAGGGTCATTATAAACCATTATTCCACATTGATCATATAAATACTTTCCTTGAAAAGAAGCCTTCACCAAAAAAGTATAATTATCCTTTTCAATATCAAACAAATAAACATGACCACTATTTCTTTGATATCCATAATTCGTTTTTTGCCAAAAATCAGTCCCTTGTTCTGTCACAAAACTAACTTCTTTATCATTGACTTCATACTGTTTTGGTTGATTCAACCATTCACCATTTAAAATATTCATAGTCTCTCCTTATCTTCTAAAAAACACTTGTGTTAAAAATTCACCTATTCCATCTTCATTATGATCACCCGTGATATAATCAGCAAAATAACGTGTCTTATCACTACCATTCGCCATTGCCACGCCAATACCCGCATCACGAATCATATCAGCATCATTATCAGCATCTCCAAAAGCAAGAATTTGTTTCATTGTCACACCATGCCATTCACTCATCTTTTCTAAGGCAAAACTTTTTGATAAGAGTGGATGCATATATTCATATTCGATTTTACCAGCTTGTAAACTCTTAAAATCTGGATGTGTTAATAACGCTCCATGTTGACTGACATCTTTCATATCCTTAGGATCACAAATTACAATTAATTTACTTTGTGGTTCTTTATAAATTTGATTAAAATCAACAACTTTATAAGAAATACCATCACTATCTGCCAAACGAACAGCCAAAGCATCATCATACATAACAGCCAAATAATCTTCTACATAAACACCAAAATTAACTGGATATCCTTTAAAATGATCTACAACCATATGAATAAGTTCACCATCAATTGTATAAAATTTTTCTTCTTTATTGAGAGCATAATCTTTCATATGTCCACCATTTAAACCTAGCACGATATCAAGATCTTGTTCAACTCCCCACTTTTTCGCTAAAGCTTCTACTGAACCAATCGGACGACCAGTTGCCAAACCAAAAAGATATCCTTTTTCTTTTAATAAATGGATAGCTTCTAAAGTCTTTTGAGTGACTATTTCATCACTATTCAAAAGTGTTCCATCTATATCACTCATTACAATTTTAATCTCATTTATTCTTTGATTAGAAAGTCCCAATTGTAATAATTCCAATGGTGTTTCAAACACATAAGTAGGATCAATAATGCCTTCACTTGAAACACTACCCCACTTAGCATAACCAAAATCAATCCCTGCATTTTGTGAAGCTAAATAATCAGAATAAGCATCTCCTATATAAATAGCATCCTTTGCTTCAATATTTAATCGACGTAAACATTCATAAATTGGTTCAGGATCTGGTTTATGTTGAATTGTATCATCTGCTAATATCGCAACTTCCATATATTTATCTAGACCTTTATCAACAAAATCTATTTCATATTGCTTCGTTGTCTTTGCTGAAACAACAGCTTGAATTATTTTTTGATCAAATGTTTCAAAGACTTTATCAAAACCATCATATAAAGTTGCTCCAGCTTCATACTCATTCACATACTTTACCCATCTTGCATATGTCTTTTCTTGATCACTTACACCCAACTCTTCCATAACTTTCATACCAGGATAAGCAGCAAATTTTAAAACTTGTTCAAAAGTCCAATCTTCACCAGTTTCCTCTTTAATAATCTTCATTAATGGATACATATTCATATTTAATGTATTTAATACTGTTCCATCAATATCATAAATAATTGCTTTATAGTTCCTCATCTATTCTTCCTCCACTTTTAATTTTAATAAAGAGCTTATTCCTAAATATTGCAAACCATCATATAAATCATCATGAACATCATATGACACCAAAACATTGAACTGATAATATTGATTTAAATATGTATAAAATTGCTTTTTAATACTATGTATATCTAATTCAATATCTTGATAAAATGACAAATGAATAATTTGAGGATTAAAGGATATTGATACCATCATCAACAAATGAACAATTAATGAAGTTAATTCTTCTTTTGTTTGACACTGTCTTATTGCTTCATTAATACTTACTCCTCGATATGGCAACAAACCAATCTCTCCTGCCAAACCATCAACACCTTTTATAAGATGACCATCAAGCATAAATGAACTTCCAACACCTACATCATTTATATAAAGATAAACAGAGTTATTAATATGTTTTTGAAAATATGTTCCTAATTGCATAACTTTAACATCATTTTCTAAATATACTGGGACATCAATACATTCTTTTAAATCTTTTACCCAACGATGTTCTTCATATTGATTATGATGATCAGTAATATAACAATCCCCTTTAACCATTCCTTTTACCGCAATGACTACAGCAGTAATTTTATACTTCTCAACAAATTTTTTTAATATTTCAATAAGTTCTTGATGATTACCAAAAGATAACTCTTCTTCAAAAAGACATTGTTTGTAATTATAGATTTCTAGTTCTATTGAATTTTCATGAACATACAAGCACAACAATTGAAAGAGGGAATGATCTAAAGAAAAACGAATTGCGCATCTTCCTCCTGTAGATTTGTCACTTCCCACTTCTTGAATAATCCGTTTGTCTTCAAGATACCTTAACATATTTCTCACACTTGCTTGTGAGAGTAATGTTTCTTCAATAAGCTCTTGCATTGTTGCACTTTCTTTTATCAATAATATTAGAAGCAATTGATACATATGTTGTGTTTTCATTTCATGTAATGTTCTCTTCATTTTCTCACCCCATACTTTTATTATACTTTAATAAAAGTAAATATCAAGATTCTTTACTCTTTTTATAAAACTTAATTTATATTATAATAATATCTATAGGAGGCTATAACATGGAAGATACAAAAAGTTATATTCATAAAATAGTTGATGTTAAAGTTGATAGACCATTAGGAAGTTTACATCCCAAACATCATTATGTATATCCACTTAATTATGGATATATACCTAATACAATAAGTGGTGATGGCGAAGAATTAGATGCCTATATTCTTGGTATCTTTGAGCCCTTAGAAACATTCACTGGGTTAGTTATAGCTGTTATTCACAGAACAAATGATAATGACGATAAACTCATTGTTGTTCCTAAAGATAAAACTTACACTGATGAACAAATCAAAGCACTCACTGAATTCCAAGAACAATTCTTTGAATCAATAATCTATAGATAATAACTATTTCAACTATATATTAAAAGAGAGTCTTTTTAGAAGGACTCTCTTTCTTGTTTTAAGAAACTAGTTTCATTAAAGTATTATATCCAACAATACCATCTTGAACTAATCGATTATTCTTTTGAAACACCCTTACAGCATTTGCAGTATTTTTTCCATATAAGCCATCGATTGAAGTTCCTACATATCTTTGAATAAAGCTTGTTATATTTGGATAGCTTTTAAAAGAACCAGTTGATGGAGCTTTAATAATCACTTTCTTTAGTTGTTCAATTGTCTTTGGGCCAATTATTCCATCAACACTTAAGTTTACATTTAAGTCTTTATCAAGTGCAATTTGTAAATCTCGTACTTTATTATGAGTATTTGAATTAGAAACAGTTTGACTTGTTATTCTATTTCTAAACTCTATCCATGTTTTATCATTTAACAAACCATTACAATGAGGACATAGTTTTCCTGTTACATCATAATGTCTTATAATATGATCTTTATCAATATTATATTTTTTCATTAATTCTTTTACCAACTGACTAACACTATATATCGTTTGTTCAGTTACATACAATTCACCTTTATCATTCTTCTTCAAACACATTTCAATTCCTAATGAATTAGAGTTTCTACATTCTTTATGCTTATAGCTTTTTGCTCCACAATGCCATGCTGCATCTTTATCTTCTACCAATTGATATACACCATTATCATCTACAAAATAGTGTGCTGATGCATCTCTTGCATCTTTACGATTATAATATATACAGTTATTTTTAGCAGAAGAAATACCTCCTACATAATGCAAAACAATATATTTATTCTTTTTATTATTCATTGTTGTTTTTTTATAAGGAGTTATCATTTTACTAATGTTCATCTTCAATGACCTCCATTTGGTTTTCATCAATTGAATTATAAATAAATTGTTCTTCAATCTCTTGTAATTCTTCTTGAGTTAATTCTTCCATTTTCTCTCTTCTTTCTTATTCTATTGGTTTTAAATTATCTACTTCTTCTTGATTCATAACATGATGACTATCACAAATACCTGTTGTTGTTGGATCATTAATTGTATTAAAGATAGAAACAACAACTAAACTTAAAATATAAGGATTCATTAAAGCATTCCAAATAATTTCCCCTAACTTATTCCAAGTTGTTAAATCTTGTGCTGTTAATCCAGCATATGCCAAAATTGGTGTTAGAACTGCTAACAATAATTGAATAACAAATGTTGGATTACTAAACCTAACTCGCCAGTTTATTTTATTCATATTTACCCTCCTCTCCATAACAAAAAAATTCATCATTTTAAAATATCTTTGAACTGAGATATCTTCACGATGAACTTCACATTTACCTACAGTATCCTAACATAACGTAAGTTACAGTAGATGCTTGACTTATATTATTATTGAAAACTATCATACTCACATCTTTATAAAGAGTATACACAACTTTTTTATAAAAACGTTTTCGACAGTCTTTCTTTATATAACATCTACACATAGGACAATAGTATTGACAATGACATTCCTCCTCATCTATCTCTTTATATTCATAATATCTTTTTTTAGCTTCCTGTAATTGTAACTTGAAACTGAATAGTAACTACACCCAAGGCTTCTATATTGGCAATTGTATAGGATAATGTTCTTCCAACAATTGTTGGGGTTGCAGCAGTTCCGTTAACTTTAAATGAATCTGTTACATAAGTCGCTCCATCAACAACGCTATCACTAAACGGGATATTCGCATATGCTGATAAAGAAACATTGGTAACTGTTATTGTATAAGTTAAAACATCACCAATTTTAGCAGTTAACTTATCTACAACTTTTGTAATTGTAGGTGGTAAAAGTAACAGTGTACTTACTGTATTACTATCGATGGCATTACCCTCATATACGACCTTTGATGTGTTATCAATTTTATTAATAAGTGCCATTAGCTTTCCTCCTTTCTCTATATCTTATGAAAAAAGAAACAAAGCCATTGTTTGATTGTCTGTTATATTGATAAAAACAAAAAAGCCTAATATATAAATACTAGACTCTTCTCACTGGATGACGAATAACAGTTTTTAAATTTTCGGGTTTTGCTTTTCGAGGATCACTTAAATAAATTTCATGATGAAAACGATTTTTATCATCAATATCACAAATCAAGTGATTTTCTTTTATATAATCATTCATTTTTAAGATGCTTGTAACTTCTTCATCATATGAACCTTTATGCATAATTTGAACACATAACCCTTCTTCAATTTGAACATATTGAAGTTTATGAACATCAAGTTCTGGTTTTTTTAAAGCCAACGATTGTTTAGCTTGTTGAAAAATATTCTCATCTACAAATTCAGGTAAACGAATAAGTGACTTCCAATAAAAATCATTCTTATCAGTTATATTTAACCCATCAAAATAACAATCTTTTCCATACCAAAAACCTTCTAATGGTGGAACAACATATTCAAAATAATTATCAGGTTTCAGCTTATTCATCTTACTCATTTTAATTGTATATGATAGTCCATAAAGCAATTCTAATGCTTGTTTATACGCTAGGGATGTATTAGGATCTCCACAACCTTCAACCATAACATATTGAATCATAGGAACTTCTATTAACATTGGTTGAGTAGAAGGCATATATAAATCTTTATATACTTTTTTATAATCTAATTTATTCATTGATTTCACCCCATATCTTATCAAATTTATTTGGTGTTAAAACTTCTCTTGTTATAAAGTTATGATTATAGAATAAACTGTATGTTGTAAGTGGAGTAGGTACTTCTAATGCTTGTTGATGATTTTGAATATGAATGAGTTTTAATGGGATATTGTTTTGAAAACAATGATCTTTTAAGATCTGTGTATACTTCACATTAAAAGGGCATTGATTTGTATAATAAATAACCAATCCATCTTCAATAGAATCAGCAATATGAAAGACTGGTGTAGATACATTATTATGTAAGCTATAATACATCAATTCAATATCTCCCCATTGATCAACACTCTCAAATCCGTGCTTTACCAAGAACTTATAATCCATTAAAAAAGGAGTTTTCTTTTGACAAGATAAAATGACAATGCCATTTTTCTTTTGTTTTTTACTTTCTTCAATACAACTATTTAATAACATAGATGCATATCCTAAACCTTGGAACTTACCAGATACCCATAGACAATCAATATACATCATATGTTCACCCTTTATAGATATCCAAGCATTCTCCAAAGGTAAATATTCAATAAAGCATTTTCCTCTTATATCCATCTTTGTAAAGATTAAACCTTTATCTAATTGTTCTAACAACCATTCTTTCTTTGATTTGACTTGAATATCATTGTTAGATGATATTGCACAACAAATATGTTCCTTTTCAATATTTTCTTTTGTTAATGTTATCATTTCCATAATATCTTCCTCCATAAACACATTATATCATCAATAATATGACACCTTGTGTCATGTTTAAAAATATTTATGATTCATTGATTGAATTTCATCAACAATCTCTTCTCTCAATGATAATGGTTCGATAACTTCTACGCCATGTCCAAATGATAATATAAAAGAAATTAACCATGAGTGATATGGTAAAGTTGTTTTAACTATATAGCCATTTTGAGTATCTTCAATACTCTGATATGAAAATTCATCATAAACAAAACTCCCTAAAGATTTATCAAACAAAAACACAACATCAATCATTTGACTATCCTCTTGATATTGATGAATTTGAGGAATATCAGTGAGAGTTTGATCAAATACATGTTTTGTATTTATTAACTTATGAATACGTGTGAATTTATATATACGGTAATCCTGCTTAGAAATATCATATCCTTGTAAATACCATGCCTGTGCTTTAAAGAATATTTTGATTGGATAAACCATTCTATGACTCTGTATTCCTTGCATATTCATATAATCAAATTCAATAATGATATGATTGAATATTGTTTCTTTAATAAGATCAAACTTTTCTTGTATTTCATTATCTTGTCGCCAATATGAAAAATCAATCTCTAACCAATCTTGACTTTCTTTTTGAAATAATGTTTTCATACGTTGAGTTAATTGTTTATCTTCTACTCTTAATGATTCCATACCTTGCATTGCCATTAAAATATGATCTTGTTCTTGAGATGATAACAGAGTTTTATCTAATACATAATTTTCATCTATTGATATTCCACCATTTTTACCTTGTGTTGTTTGAATTGGTATTTTAGCAACTAATAACTTATCAATATCTCGATAGATTGTTCTAACAGAAACCTCAAAATATTCAGCGAGTTCTTGTGCTGTTGTATTTTTCTTTTCTAATAAATAATACAAGATTTCAAATAATCTTCCTTTCATCTTATCACTCTCCTCTATTCTATTCTATAGAAGTTTCTTCACAAAAGCAAAAAAACTGCTGATTTATATAATCAACAGTTTATTTATTTTCATCATAAATACAAACAGTAGCTTTACCTAAAGATTTTGCTTGATACAATGCTTTATCTGCTTCAAGTAATAATTTATCAGTATCAAAATCTTTATCACTATATGCAATTCCTGCACTTACAGAAAGTGGTTTAAGATGTTCAAGTTTATAGAATTCATCCTTTGTATAATCAATGAATTTATGAATTTTAGGAATAATTTCATTCACACTCTCTTGTAATGAAATTGCAATTAAGAATTCATCTCCACCTAATCGAACAATTAAATCCTCAGGAAACTCATCACGTAATAAATCTGCCATTAACTGCAAAGCTTTATCCCCAGCTTGGTGACCAAAAGTATCATTTACCGTTTTAAAATAATCTAAATCAAAATAAACAAAAGCTATATATTTCTTTATATTAATTTCATGTACTTGTTTATAGAAATAGCGACGATTATAAAGTCCAGTTAAAAAGTCAGTATTCGCATTAAGTAAGATCTTATCTTGTAATTCTTTTTCTCTAGTAATATCAATACAAATTAAGAAGTAACCAAAATGATTACCAAATATATCCATAATAGATTGTTGTTGAACATTAAGATGTTTTACTACTCCTCCATTAGAAAGAGTAACAATAACTTCTTTATTGTTTTCTAATTGTTCTTGAGTTAACTTTAAAGTATTTTCACAAAAATCTTGATAATCCAATGAACTGACATCATTTTCATCAAGAGAGAAAATATTATAGAACACTTGATTAGCATATACCAATTTATCATGATCATCAACAATTAAAGAAGCAAAAGGGACACTTGATAAAACAACTTCTAATTCACGACCAATATTATCTAAATCAGTAACATCCTTAGCAATCCCTACAGTTCCTAACATAGTTCCTTGATAATCATATAAAGGAGACTTATATGTCTTAAACTGACGTAATCCATGTTTGCTTTTTACTTTTTCATCAAACAAACACGTTTTTCCTGCTTTTATAACTTCCTCTTCGGTTTCTAAACAAACATATTCTCCATCGGCATATTCATCTGGATCTAAATCCCAAATATAATAGTGTCCACGACCTTCACATTGTTGTTTGGTTTTTCCAACTGCTTTACCAAAAGCATCATTAACTTTCAAATGTGCCCCTCTTAAATCTTTAAACCAAATCAAATCGGGAACACTATTAATAAGCGTATTCAAATAAATATCATGAATTTCACTGCGTTTTCTTTCAATAACACGTTCTACTATCTTTTTGAAATGAAATTTAAGTAAAGCATCATCCATAGGCATCAACCATAAATCATCATAAAAAGAATAATCAACTTCTGAATCATATTCATTTTGTTCAATCATACAAAGATTGAAAGCATGATTATTTATCAATTCCTTTTGATAAGGAATATCATAAAGAACAATAGAAGCTTGTTTTAATTGTTCACTATTAGGCATAATTGTTGTTAAAAAAGTCGTTTCTTGAGAACAAACAATTTCTTTAAATAAACTTTCATACTTATTATTATGAGACACAATAAGGACATGAATACAAGTATTAAAAAACACTACAATCACCTCCATATAGATTAAAATATATGTATTATTATATCATAATTCATCATAAATTGCTCGCTAATTCAAAATATGAAAAATAACATTGTTTTCACATATTAAAGAAAAAAACTCGACTTATATCGAGTTCTTTATTCAATAATATATTCACCTGTCTTCACTTGCTTAATATGAGCATTAAAGAAAGTTATCATAGCTTTTATCATATTATATGAATCTTTAATACCTGCTGTTTCATATGAAGAATGCATAGCAAGTTGTGGTAACCCAATATCAACACTATTCATAGAGACATGTGTTGAAGCAATGTTACCTAAAGTACTTCCTCCAACCATATCAGAACGATTAGAGAAGAATTGAAGTGGAACTTCAGCCTTTTCACAAATCCCCTTAAATAACGCACAGCTCACTGCATCACTTGTATATTTTTGACCAGCATGTGATTTTATAACAATTCCTTCATTCATAAAGACATGATTTGTTGCATCGTTTTTTTCTGGATGGTTAGGATGTACAGCATGAGCATTATCAGCACTTACCATAAAGCTTGATGCTATAGCACGATAATAATCTTCAACTGGTAAAGATAAACCATTATGAATACGTTGTAAAACATCATAGAGTAATGAAGAATCAGCTCCCTGCTTTGAAGAAGAACCTACTTCTTCATTATCAAAACACGCATAGACTTGGACTGTTTCATCATGATAACCTTGCATAAAGCCTTGTAAAGTTGCATAAGCACATTGTAAATCATCTAACTGAGGACAAGATATAAATTCATCATGAAGCCCCCATATTGAATAACTATTGCGATTATAAAGATATAAATCATGCCCATAAATATTTTCTTCTTTAACTTCTAATGTTTTTGCAATCAATGTTTTTAAATCACCTGGTTTCACTTGACTACCACCAAATAAAGGCAACATATCAACTTGTTTATTATAAACCATCTTATCATTAACATCTCTATTCATATGAATAGCAACATTAGGAATCAATACCAAATCTTTATCAATATTGAATAACTTTGTTTCAAAAGTATTTTGGTTCTTAATTAAAACTCTTCCTGCAATCGATAAAGGTCTATCTAACCAAGAAGAACAAATCATTCCACCATAACCTTCAGTATTCAATTGAACATATTTATTTTTAACTTCTATTTCAGCACTTTCTTTAAGTTTGAATGTTGGTGAATCACTATGTGATGCCACAACATGAAAACTATAATTATCTAATCTTTGACCTATTTTAAACGCAATAATACTTGATTGATTTCTTATCACAAAATATTTTTTTCCTTGTTCTAAATGCCATTTTTCTGATTCTAATAATTCATGATAATGATCATCTAATAATTGATTCTTTATGTTTTCAACAACATGAAATGCTGTTGGACTTTTTTTAATAAACTTCATCATATCTTCTGCAACTTGTTTATACATTTTCTTATCCTCCATATAGTGGTTATTATACCATAATCCTGCTTTATTTAAAATGTTCACTTGCTTCTTCTAAACTCAAAAAATATAAATCTCTAATTCCCATATGATCTTCTTTAGAAATAAGATCATGAAATTCTAAATCTTCTAATACATAAAATGCTTTTTGCTTTGTATATCCTAAATGTTCTTCTAATAATGTTGTAGAAGCATATCCATATTCTAATAAAACACGGAATACATTCTCATAAGGAAGCACAATTTCAATATCATCTTGATAATGTTTTTTAAATAAAGACTTAGAATTTGCTTTATTCTTTAACTTATTTAATATCACACCATCCCATAAGATCACTTCATTACTTTGCGATAATTGAATAGCTTGATTTGTAAAGCGATTATTTGTTACCACAACAGCTTTATCACAGCCATAATATTCACATCCTGTATATGCTTGTTGAATAGCTGCTACTCCTACTGGCTTGGCATACTTCTTACATTGAATAGCGTACTTTTCATTCTTATACTCAGCTAAGATATCAACACCATAATCACCACTACGTTTAGTAAGTTCAACATGCTTATATCCATTTCTAATTAATATCTCTTGAACATACTCTTCAAAATCTTCACCACTCATACGCTCATCGAAATCTGGTATCCATCCAAACAAAAAACCAAAAATCTTTTTCAATAACCATTTTAAAACAAATAATACTGATTTTAATATATAAAAAGGGATTTTTAAAATAAAATAAATACATTTTTTCATAATTATCCCTACTTTCTTTACTATTATATCATAAACTTATATTTACAAAAGGAAAAGTCATGATAAAATAAGGAAAGCAAAGGAGAATGCCTATGTTAGTAACTGCTCAAAATTTAGTCAAACATCAACAATTAAAATGCATTGTTAATGATGTTTCTTTTACAATTAATGAACAAGATAAAATAGCTTTCATTGGATTAAATGGTACTGGTAAATCAACATTATTAAAGATGATTGCAGGAATTGAAGATTATCAAGGAACAATTCTTAAGAAAAAAGATTTAACAATCAGTTATCTTCCTCAAAACCCTCATTTTATTCCAGAATATACTGTTATGAAACAGGTTTATGAATATATTGATAAAACAGTTCCTGAATATGAAATCAAAGCTATTTTAAATAAGTTTGGAATTGATTGTTATGATAAAACAATCAATGAATTATCTGGTGGTCAACAAAAGAGAATTGCGCTTGCAATAACTTTATTAAAACCATGTGATTTACTTTTATTAGATGAACCTACAAACCATTTAGATAATGAAATGATTGAATACTTAGAAAAATATTTAATGAGATATAATAAAGCTATCTTTATGGTCACTCATGATCGTTATTTTATGGAAAGAATTACTAATAAGATTTATGAATTAGATCGTACTCAGATATATGAATATAATGCGAATTACTCTCAATTCTTAGAACTCAAAGCACAAAGAGAAGAAATGGAACTCTCTACTGAAAGAAAAAGAAAACTCTTCTTAAAGAAAGAATTAGAGTGGGTAAGAGCCGGCGTACAAGCACGTTCTACGAAGAGTAAAGATCGTTTACAAAGATTTGAATCTTTAAGTCAACAAGATGATGTTCAAAGAATACAAAATGTTGAAATGATAAGTTTATCTTCACGTCTTGGTAAAAAAACTATTGAATTGATTGATGTAAGTAAAACCTACGAAGAACCCCTATTCCAGCCTTTTTCTTATCATTTTAAAAGAAATGATAGAATTGGAATACTTGGTCAAAATGGTTGTGGAAAGTCTACATTGTTAAATATGATTGCTGGAATGATTAAACCTACTCAAGGTGAAATCATTGTTGGTGATACTGTTAAGATTGGTTATTTTAAACAAGGACATGGAGATATGGATCCTGACTCAAAAGTGATTGATTATATTAAAGAAACAGCTAATATTTTAAATACAAGTGATGGAGAGTTATCTGCTAAACAAATGTGTGAAAGATTCTTATTTGATTCTACAATGCAATGGACATTGATCAATAGATTATCTGGTGGAGAGAAAAGAAGATTATATTTATTAAAGATATTAATGGAAGCTCCTAATGTTTTAATATTAGATGAACCTACAAATGATTTAGATATTGAAACATTACAAATATTAGAAGATTATTTAGATAACTTTAATGGCATTATTATTACAGTATCTCATGATCGTTATTTCTTAGATAGAATATGTGATCATTTATTTGTTTTTAAAGATAAATTGGTTTCTTATCATATTGGTGGATATAGTGAATATATTGATATTTCATCTACACCTAAAGAGAAATCAACTGCCAGTATAAAATATAAAGAAGAAAAGAAAAAGAAGATTAAACTTTCTTATAATGAAACAAAAGAATTAAGTGAATTAGAAAATAAGATTCCTGATCTAGAAGATCAATTAAAAATGATTGATGAAAAGATGAATGGAATCAGTGACTTTGAAACTGTTCAAGATTTAATAAACCAAAGAGAAAAGCTTAACCTAGAAATAGATCAAGCTAATGAAAGATATATAGAATTACTAGAAAAGCAAGAAAATGAGGGGTATCAATAATTGATACTCCCTCTTTTTTAAGTAAAGAGATACATTGATATAAAGAATGGTACAACCAAATAAATAACTGATAGTATAGAAACAATTGAAGTAACACCTTGAGTTCCTTCACCATTTTCTGCCTTAATATAGTTTAAGTCCGTTGGACCAAATCCACGTCCATTCGTAGAACCAACAGAAGGCATTAACAATCCAATTGAACCAAAGGCTACAAGAATAAATCCAATTACTAAAACACTCATAAGATTTGGTGAATCACGATATAAGTATGAACCACCAACCACAATTATTGTATAGATAAGTAGTACAATGAATCTTTTCATATATCTCTCCTCCTACTTATATTATACTCTTATCTATTTTTTAAAAAAGAAAAACAATAAAAAAACCATTACTTTTATAAATAATAGTTAATTCAAATTACTCTTCATTCACTTTAATTTTAATGACTGTATTTTCACCAACAGTAATATCCTTTACTGCATCATCAACAGTTGCAAACAAAGGGATATTTACTTTTTCTGCTTCAGTTTCTGTTTCTTCTACTTTTACTTTAATTGCCATTTTATTTCTCCTTTAAGATAATTCTTTTTTCATACATACACAGAGTTCATCATTAACAAATACTCCATAGTTTTCAACTAAATAATAACCCATTTTTTTATAAAAAGAAATACTATCTTTCATATCTTTTCTTGTTTGCAATGTTGATATTATATAACCTCTTTGAAGTGCTTCTTTTTCTAAATGATTGATAATCATATGTGCAATCCCAAGACGGCGATATTCTTCTCTTACATACATACGTTTAATTTCTATTGTTTGCTTATCAATCACCTTAAAACATCCACATCCAACAGGATTCTTCCCTTCATAACATACAACTAAATATGCCATCTTAGATAACTTATGAAAGTTTTGATAATTGTTTGCTGATAAACCCCATAGATCATTAAAGAATTCATCTAATTCATGAACTAATATTATTAAATCTTGATTAGAATTATTAACTTCTTTTATATACATATTTTCATCACCAAAGTTATTATATCATAAAAAGATGATATAAAAGAATAGTGTTTCCACTATTCCCTTGTATTCTTATTTTCTAAACCATCTGACTTAAGAATATATCTTAATGGTATTAATGAGATACATATAATGATCGTAATGATTATAAGGGAGATAATAACATGTATCGCTATTGTTGTAGGATTAGATAAAATGTATTCTGAATTCATCTTTTTTAAAAGATCATAGCATTCTAAGTAGTAATACAGAATCCCTAAGATCATTCCTATTCCACCAACAATCAATGACTTATAAAAATATATATTTCTTATTTCTCTTTTTTGTAATCCTAATAGTTGTAAAGTTCCAATATCCTCTTTTTGTTTTAACAATTCAAATGAAAATTGATAAATATATATAATTGCAATACCCGTTATAATCAAAAGAACAGTCATATTTATACTATCAATTGAAAAATCTGATTCCAAAGACTCTTTATTATAATAAAGAGTGTCTGTATAACTATCACTTAAATAATATTTTTCTTTTACTAAAGCCATACTTTGATAATCTTTTATAAAAGATTGGGTTTTTTTACTAATAGAATCATATGTTATATTTACTCTTTGATATTCGTTAATATTTCCATACTGAGAATATACATTTTTATTAACAATCGCAATTCTTTCATATTCACTATCAATAATCTTAGCTATTTTGTAATCCTTATTTAAAAATGTAAATTTATCAGATTCAAGATATTCATCTTTTTGATAACTTATAGTATCAAGATAATATTGAGATACTATAATTTCATCATCTTTCATATCATCAATATTATATTTATTTTTCATAGCATCATTAAGACAATATAATCTTGGATAATATGTGTCATGACCCATTTTAGCAAGTTGTTCTTCCTCAACATAACTATAAAAATCGATTTGATTTACATAAGGGGTAATAAATTCAAAATCTTCTTTAGACACACTTTTATCTACATCTAAAGGCACACATTCCAAATTGATCTCTTTAGCTAAATCTCGCTCTAAATTATTCCTACTTAATTGTGAGAAGATTGTGTATGAACCAATGACTTTCATACTACACAATATAATAATAAACATGAAAAGTATCTTTACAAACATCTTTTTCTTCATTGATACCAATTGTCTCCAACCTAAATAGAAAGGATTAAATCTATGAAGTGTTTTATATCTATAATAGAAATATTGAAATTCTTGTGAATCAAAACTACCAGAAATAGCTCTTTTACAAGCATTTTTAGCAGGTATAAAATAACTTACACAAGCCACTGCAAATACATTTAAAGAACTCCATATTATGTTTCCTGTTGGATAGGTTATAGGAATAGGCCAAGTGACAATTACTGGTAATAGAAGTGAAATGATATAAATTACTCCCATTGATAAAAGAATAGGTATAATTGATAAGATAAGTACTTGTACAAAGATAATATAATACATCTGCCTTTTGGTTATTCCAATACTTCTAAGTAGAGTATAATCTCTCTCTTTCTTTTCAAATGAAGATAATGTTAAACCAGAAAGCAAAGCAAATGATATTGCAAGAATTATAACTTCAATCATAACACTTAAAATAGAAAATTGATTATTATCAAACTTATTTATTAACTCTTCTGACATAGATGAAGAAAAATGATGATCTTGATTTCTGATTAGAGCATCAGTATTATTTTTATCAACATATAATGTAATAGAATCATAATCTAACTTTGATACAACAATATCTGTATCACTATTTTCTTTTAAAATACCTACCAATTTAAATTGTTTTAAATAAGGTTTTTCATTCATTGTATAAGAGAATTCAACATTTTTATTTAATTGTTCTTGATAACCCCACTTATATAAAACAGATTTTTTAACAGCAACTTCACTCTCTTGTACAGGCATTTTGCCTTCTTTAAGAGAAATTGATAAGATACTTTGTTCCCCTTGGATAGAATTCATTCTATCATTAAGTAAAGTGGTACCAGATGAATAAACTATACAATGAGATAATCTTGAATCATTATAAGGAATATCTTTATTATCTAATTTTAACTTTGATTGTTTTAATTCTTCTATTGTATCAAAAGAACCATAATAATCATAAGTTCCATATTGACTTTGATATTCTAGATATTTATTAAGTTGTAATACTGGAGTCATTAAATTAATAAACATAACAATAACTGCAACTATAAAAATTGTTATTATAGAAAGTATACTATCTTTTTTATGAACTCTTAAATCATTAATTGCTAAATGATGTAAAATATTACTTCTCATTTGTATCACCTACAATCTGACCATCTTCTATCGTTATAATGCGATCAGCTTGTGATGCTAACATTTCATCATGTGTAACTAATATTAATGTTTGTTTATATTTCTTCTGTGATAATTTTAATAATGATACAACTTCTTTAGAACTATTAGCATCTAAGTTACCAGTCGGTTCATCAGCTAAGACTATAGCAGGTTTCATAGCCAATGCTCTTGCAATAGCAACACGTTGTTGTTGTCCACCAGATAGTTCTTTGACAAAAGCTGTCTTCTTATCTAAAATCCCTAAGAAGACTAATAACTCATCAATGTATTCTTCATCTTCTTTTAAATGATCTAAGTGAATTGGCAAAACAATATTTTCAATAACATTTAAACTTGATATCAAGTTATAGAATTGAAAAACAAATCCTGTTCTTCTTCTACGAAAACGTGATAATTTATCATCAGACATCTCATACAATGATTGTCCTTCTAATAAAACTGTCCCATGTTGAGGTTTCGTTAATCCACCTAAAACATGTAAAAGAGTAGATTTTCCACTACCACTTTTTCCAACAATAGCAACAAAACTTCCTTCTTCAATCTTTAAACTCACATGCGATACAGCATCAATCTTATTCTCATCATAACCATAACTCTTTCTAACTTCTTGACACTCTAATATTATCATATCTATCCCTCCTTACATATAAGTATAAATCATCAATCTTACTGGTTAGTGACTGTATACTTATTTTTACTTGTCTTATGAGGAATAGTCACAACAAATAATGCTCCATTATGATCCAATGCTTGTACACTCCCATGATGACCTTCAATAATCCCCTTAGAAATAGATAACCCAATACCTATACCTTGTGTCTCTTTTTGCTTTTCACTACGATAAAACCTTTCAAAAATATGTAAGAGTTCTTCTTTATCAAATCCATACCCATAGTCTTGTATTCTTATCTCTGTATACAAATGATTATCAACACATATGATATCAATATAAGAGTCTTCTTTTTGTTCAATACAATTCTTAATTATATTTTTTAAAGCTTCACTAAACCATTGGAAATCACAATAAACAAGTTTATCTAGTCCTTCAATATGAAGTTCAACATGACTATGTTGTAATAGTGGTTCTAAATTATCTTCAATAGATTGCATAATATCTTCAAACATGTATTCTTTTTTTCGATATTGTAAACTTTGTGATTCTACTTGAGCAAGATGCAATAACGATTCAATACATTGTTGAATTTTTTGAGTTTGAACTATTATTTGTTCAACAAGTAGTCTTTGTTTACCATCAGTCATCTCTAATAAGATATCTTCTTTTAAACAGATAGCTGTTAAAGGTGTTTTTATTTGATGAGAAATATCTTCAATATAATCTTTTAGTTTATTTTTTTCTTGATTAAGATTCTCTATCAAAGCTTGACTTCTCACATTTAATAAATGTAAATTCGTCGATAAAACAGCAATATAACTTTCACCATCAATCACTGATAATGTTTGATTTTTTTGTTCAACAATACTTTGACTCATTTCAATCAATCCTAATAAAGCATTATTCATATGCTTTACATGAATAATATGAAAGACAATTCCTAATATTAAGACACCAACAACAAATATATTTATAAATAAATATCCCGTATAATAAGATATACATACCAACATAATACTTATGATTATACAAACCATTAAACTTAATGAATAAAGAGTTTGGCTTTTCTTTACATGTTTATCCATCGATATCCAATCCCCCTTACTGTCTCAATATATTCCTTATCTTGATATGTCCCTATCTTCTCTCTTAATCTTTTCATATGAACTGAAACAGTATTATCCTCAATATAATTTCCAGTTTTCTCTTCAATAAATTCAATCATTCTCTCTCTTGTTATGACTTTTCCTTGCTGAGAAGAAATCAAAAATAATATTTCATAACCAATTGAACTCAATATAATTTCTTGATTATTCTTAAAAACATGATATTTCTTTGTATCTATAATCAAATCACATGTTTCCATAATATTTTTATCTTTTATAATTCTTCTAGAAATAGAGTGTATTCTTGCTAATAATTCATTTGCTCTAAAAGGCTTAGCAATATAATCATCTCCACCTGCATTTAATGCTTCTACAATTGTTGTTTCATCATTTCTAGCAGTTAAAAATATAATGGGTACTTGGTTTGTTTCTCTTATTTTTTGGCATAATGAAATACCATTAACATCAGGTAACTGTATATCAATAATAATCAATTCAATTTCTTTTTCTAATAACGCAATAGCATCTTTTGTATTATAAGATTGAATCACATCGTAGTTCTTTATTTCTAATAACTCTTTAAGACTTCTTTGTATTTCTATATCATCTTCAACAATTAATATCATTATATCCACCTTCTCTTTCTTTATTGTATCATAAACAACAAATAAAAAAGAAGAGTTATATTGACTCTTCCTATAAACTATATACCCATAGATTTTTAATTTGATATTGAATTTCTTTAAACGTATAACCTCTTTGACTTAAAGATTGACTATTTGGATCATTAACATAGATTAATCCATCTTTATATTCTTTTAAAACTATAAAATGACCAGTTGTTGTAAAGATACCTTTAGACATACTACATATAATAGGGTTTCCTTGTTCAAGATTCTTAATTATCAAATCTTCACTTAATGATAATTCTTGGACGTTTATACCAAATGATTTTACCCCTTCTCGCATTAAATCCCAACTTGTTTGAGAATTGACAACATAGCCATTTTCTAATGCAAACTGAGCTATTTTATATGGGTGATAAGCAGGGTTCTTTGTAAGATAGCTGACAACCATTGATAAACATGTTGGTCCACAACCATTAATCGCCATGATATCATCCCCATAATCTTTATAACCCCATCTTTCATCCCATTGTAGAAACAATGGAATTGTTTGACTCTTTAATTCTTTTGATATATTCATAGATGTTTTTTTATCTTTTTTATCTAAATAATGTGCAACAAAAGGAATTGTTTCTTTATTACGTAATGCAAGTTCTAATAATGATGTAGGATATTCATCTTTATGTGTTTGTATGTATTGCCAATTATCACTTGTATCATATGATGAATCAACAACAACAGGTTCATCATGTTCAGCAAAAACAAAGTAATCTAAAGCAACAATACACATTGGAATAATAATAAGTGCGATAATAATAAGTTTCTTTTTCATAAACTTTCCCTCCACACCTTTAGTATAAAGAAAAGAAAATGAAATATTTTTAAGAATTCTTTAAGAATTCCTTAAAGTGATATATGAATAGGTATCATAACATCAAAACTTGTTAGATTATCTTCGCTTTTGACTTTAATAAAACCTTGATGTTGTTGAACAATCATTTTTGCGATAGAGAGACCTAAACCACTACCTCCTGTTTGAGAAGAACGTGATTCATCTAAACGATAAAATTGTTCAAAGATTTTATCAATTTTAGCTTGTGGTATTGTTGGTCCCTGATTTATAAAAATAATATGTGTATATAAATGATCTTGAAAAGATTGAACATGAATAGGTGTATCTTCATAACCATAATAAAAAGCATTCTTTAAGATATTATTAAAGACTCTTGCTATTTTATTAGCATCAGCATAAATAAGAAAGTTTGGATCGACATCAATTTCTATTGT
Organism: Coprobacillus sp.; assembly: GCA_036639875.1. Lineage (GTDB taxonomy): Bacteria > Bacillota_I > Bacilli_A > Erysipelotrichales > Coprobacillaceae > JAVWHX01. Next base: position 5,773 of record JAVWHX010000031.1, on the reverse strand, counting down.
TTGATTTTTTTGAGTTGTAATGGGATAGAATTCTTCTTTCATTTGTTGTAATAAATAGTGAAGATGAATATCTTCTTTGTTTAAAGGATTATCCGTTTGGTTAAGTTTTGCTATATCAAAAAATTCATTAATGAGTTTTTCTAAACGATATGCTTTTTCTAACGTTAAATGTGTATATTGTTTTTGCATATCTTGTGATAATTCTTCAGATTCTTCTAATAGATTTAAATAACCAATGACTGATGCTAAAGGCGTTTTTATATCATGAGCAAGATAAGCAATCATATCTATTTTATGCTGTGATTCTTTGATAGCTTTTCTTTCATTCTCTAAACTTTCTTGTTTTAATGCATTAAAATCATCTTCTAATTCTTTTAAAGAATCATCTAATAATATTCTTTTGTTATCTTTTCTAAATAGTATTTTCATTTGTGAAAAAACATTTGATATCTTTTGAAGGGCATAGATTTCTACAACTAAGAAATTGATTAATAAAAAGATTAATAAAGCAATAATAATAGCAACTTGTTGATTTCTTAATATATAGAAAGCAAAATCATGTCCAAATAACTTTTGAATAAAGTTAATCGCTGCACCATTATAAAAAGTATCTATAAAAAAGAAAAACATTAACAACACAACAGCAGAAATACTTCCAATAATAAAATGCTTTTTAATGATTTCTATCTGAAATTTTCTTGTATAATCTTTAGCCAATTTTATAACCTACTCCCCATACTGTTTGTATATATTTTGGATTGTCTGCTGAGTCATTCATTTTTTCACGTAAGTGTCTAATATGGACCATAACTGAACTACTATTAGATGTATAATACTTTTCTCCCCATAAATCTTGGAAGATTTGATCAACAGTAACAACCTTTCCTTTGTTTTCACAAAGTAAATAAAGAATTGAGAATTCTGTAGGAGTTAATGTTAATTTTTCATTATTTAATAAACATTCATGATTATCTTTATCTATCGTCAAAGCTCCAATGGTGATATTTGATGTTTGTTTTGGAGTATATGAATTATAACGACGGAGTTGGGCTTTTACTCTTGCAATGAGTTCTAATGGACGAAATGGCTTTGTCACATAGTCATCTGCACCCATTGTTAAACCAGTGATTTTATCAATCTCTGTTTCTTTAGCAGTTAACATAATAATTGGGAAATTATGATTTTCTCTAATCTTTTGACAAATTGTTAAACCATCTATATCTGGTAACATTAAATCTAAGATAGCTAAATCAATTTCTTGTTCTTGTACACATTTTAATGTCTCTGTACCATTATAAAACTTATAAACATCATATCCCTCATTTTTTAAGTACACTTCTAATAAATCGGCAATTTCTTTTTCATCATCAACAACCAGTATATTCATAATATTTCTCCCCTTTTTCTCCATTATAATACAATATTCATGTGAATATATTAAGAAATTCTTAATATATAAAAAGGTTATTGTTTTAAAACCTCTTCAATAACCTCTGCAACAGCATCTTCTAGATGTGATGAAACAATTCGATATGCTAATTCTTTAATCTCTTTTTCTGCATTCATTGGTGCAAAAGAATAGGGAAAGCGTTCAAATAATGTAATATCATTCATACCATCACCAATCACAACAACTTCTTCTTTTTTTATACCTTTAAGTTCGATAACTTTTTCTAATATTAATCCTTTTTGAGCGTTTTCATTTGTTACTTCTACATTATCATCAAATGATGATAAATAAGAGATTTCTTGAACAGAAGCCAACTTATCTTTAGCAATTATAATTTCTTTTGGTTCTAAAGAAAATGCTTCGACTTTTATAATTTCTAAATCACTATTTAAAAACTTATCCATATCAGTTATCTTCTTTAAGAGATTACAAGGAACAAACTCACGTTTTCCCCCTTTTTCATATTCTTTTTCATCGATATTAAATCTTATAATATTTCTTGTAATAAATGATTCTTTTACAAAATCAGGTTCTTGAGTTGTATAAAAACCTTGAGTAGTAAAAATCATAAATGGAATATGATCATTTTCAAAGATACCTATAACATCTTTTAATACTTTTTTATTCATATAACAACTTAAAATAATTTTTCCATCTTTATCTATATATTGTGCTCCATTACCTAAAATAGCATCACACTGAATACCAAAAGGATCTATCAAAGAATGAACCCCTTCAAAATCTCTACCTGATGCGATAGCAAATTCTATATGATGTTCTTTTAAACGATGAATAGCTTCTCTATTTTTCTTTGATATACATGATTGTTCATCTAATAATGTTCCATCCATATCACTAACTATTAATTTAAACATTTATGTTCCTCCTATAAAATCATTACTTAACTTCATTAACTTTCTTTAATATTCTTTCTTTATCTTTTCCACTAGCAAGAGTTGGTTGATAATTATTTCTAGTTGTTGAAGAAGATATTAATACTGGAATAATCTTATCAGATGTACTTGTTAATGTATCTCCATCAAAATGAAACGTATATTGATATATCATTGAATCTTTATCTCCAGGATTTTTATTTCCTCCAAAACAGAAATTACTTAAACTATAAACAATCTTCTTTCCTTTATATGTTTCAATTCCTTGTAAGACATGAGGATGTGAACCGATCACCAAATCAGCTCCATAATCAATTGTTTGTTGTCCTAGAGTTCTTTGTGTTTTTAATGGTGAAGTTTCTCTTTCAATTCCCCAATGATAATAAACAACTACAATATCAACATCTTTCTTTAATGCTTTGACATCTGTTTCAACTTGTTGCCTTAATGTATCAGGAAATGAATAATTACTTGCAAAAGAATAACTTAAAAACCCAAAAGTTTTATCTTTAACTTCAACTTTGGTTACTTTTCCTAAACCAAAATAATCTATATTGTTTTTATCAAGAGTTGCTTTTGTATCATTCATTCCAGTTGTAAAATAATCCTGTGAATGATTATTAGCAAGTGTAACAATATCAACTCCACCATTTTTTAATATATTAACATACTCAGGCTTTCCTTTAAATGCAAATTGTTTCTCTGCATGAGAGGTTGCGTTCGTAAGCGGACCTTCTAAATTAGCAACTGTTAAATCATCCTTATCAAATATTGATTTGACATTCTTTAAAAAATAATCACTATTTTTTGATTGAGCCTGATATTCCGCATCAAAAGAACCATCCATTGTTTGTCCAGCATAATTCCCTAAAGTCATATCACCTACAAAACTTAATGTTATTGAAGATTGAACAGATTCTTCTTTTATAACTGGTTCTTCTATTTGATCAATTGGTTCCTTCTCCTTTGGACTCGCACAACTACAACATAACATAACAAATGATAATCCTAATAATATTTTTATAGTTTTCATCTCAACATCCCCCATTTTTTACCATTATAACATATTGAGATATTTTTTTCTTTTTTAACATTGAATTTTTTACAGAGTGTTCTACATTTTTCTTTCTATTCCCTTATCACTTCATTGACTTTACTCACTAATTGCCTTATAATCTCATTAGGTGAATTCCTTCACCTAAAGAAGGAGAAAAACGTAGTTTTTTCCTATCATAGAAATGATCATTTCAAAAAATGAAAGGAGTAAAAAAAATGATTTATTCACACGAAGTAGAAGAAATGCAATGCGTAACACGTGGTGCAGATCATGGGTGTGCTCCAATTCCTCAAGAAGGAAAATGGGTATATTCAAAAGAAATTAAAGATATTTCAGGATTAACACATGGTGTTGGTTGGTGTGCTCCACAACAAGGTGCATGTAAATTATCTTTAAATGTTAAAGAAGGAATTATTGAAGAAGCTTTAATTGAAACAATTGGATGTTCAGGTATGACTCATTCAGCTGCTATTGCTTCAGAAGCATTAGTTGGTAAAACTTTATTAGAAGGTTTAAATACTGACTTAGTTTGTGACGCTATTAATACAGCAATGAGAGAATTATTCTTACAAATCGTTTATGGACGTACTCAATCAGCTTTCTCTGAAGGAGGACTTCCTGTAGGTGCTGGGCTTGAAGATTTAGGTAAAGGACTAAGAAGTATGGTTGGTACATCTTATTCAACTAAATTAAAAGGACCTAGATATCTTGAATTAACTGAAGGTTATGTAAATAGACTTGCATTAGATGCTAACGATGAAATCATCGGTTATGAATTCATTAGCCTTGGTAAAATGATGGATATGATTAAAGCTGGAAAAGATGCTAATGAAGCATTAAAAGAATCAACTGGTAATTACGGTAGATTCAATGATGCTGCTAAATACATCGATCCAAGAAAGGACTAATGGAGGTTAACTAATATGGCATTATTTGAAAGTTATGATCGTAGAATTGATCAAATTAACGCTGCTTTAGCTAAATTTGATATCAAATCTATTGAAGAAGCAAAAGCAATTTGTGATGAAAAAGGTATTGATGTTTACGAAATCGTAAAATCAACACAACCAATCTGTTTTGAAAATGCTTGCTGGGCTTATACTGTAGGTGCTGCAATGGCAATTAAAAACGGAGATACTAAAGCAATGGATGCTGCTAAAACAATTGGTATTGGTTTACAATCATTCTGTATTCCTGGATCTGTAGCTGAAGATCGTAAAGTTGGTTTAGGACATGGTAACTTAGGTTCTATGTTATTAGATGAAAATACAGCATGTTTTGCTTTCTTAGCTGGACATGAATCTTTTGCAGCTGCTGAAGGTGCAATTAAGATTGCTGAAAAAGCTAACAAAGTTAGAAAAGAACCTTTAAGAGTTATCTTAAATGGTTTAGGTAAAGATGCTGCTAAAATCATTGCGAGAATCAATGGATTTACTTATGTAGAAACATTATTTGATTATTTCACTGGTGAAGTAAAAGTATTATCAACTACTGCTTATTCTGATGGACCAAGAGCAAAAGTAAACTGCTATGGTGCTGATGATGTTAGAGAAGGTGTTGCAATTATGCATAAAGAAGGTGTAGACGTATCAATCACTGGTAACTCTACTAACCCAACACGTTTCCAACATCCAGTAGCTGGAACATATAAAAAAGAATGTATTGAACAAGGTAAGAAATATTTCTCAGTTGCTTCAGGTGGAGGAACTGGACGTACTTTACATCCTGACAATATGGGTTCTGGACCTGCTTCTTATGGTATGACTGATACTATGGGACGTATGCACAGTGATGCTCAATTCGCTGGTTCTTCATCAGTTCCTGCTCACGTAGAAATGATGGGATTAATCGGTATGGGTAATAACCCTATGGTTGGTGCAACTGTTGCAGTTGCAGTAGCTATCGAAGAAGCTAGTAAATAAAGAAATTTAATTTAGTGCGGGGTTAACCCTTCGGTCTACAATTCCGAGGGGTGTCCCTTTTTTTATCTCTAAATTTTAAAGGGGTTATCTTCTTTATCAAAAAAATCCTTTCATGATATGATAGTTTTGCAGAAACAACCATACACGAAAGGAGAGTTTTAACTCATGGATTATGATACTATAAATTTATTAGGTTTACAACCTAATGATATTCAAGATTTAAACATTGTAAGAACTGATAATAATGTTTTTATTAATGTTACTTTAACTAAAAAAATTAAGCCTTGTCCCTGCTGTGACAGTTTAAATGCAAATATCAAGGATTACAAGATTAAAAAAATCACTCATTCTATCTTCAACACAAATAACACCTATATCAATTACAGATGCAGAAGATTCATATGCAATGATTGTCATAAGTCTTTTCTTGAAGATAATCCTTTTATTGCTG
>JAVWHX010000030.1:0-27635 GCA_036639875.1 Coprobacillus sp. | reverse complement strand
CATCAAGAATGGTAGACATATCAGTATCAACAAGAAAAAGACTATCAGGATATAGAACCTGTCTTCCATAGAATTGAACAACATTGATAAAGTCAGCAAAGTGTTCTTTGTTTTTAAAGTAATCCTTTAAAGTGATATCAGACTTACAAAGTATCATAATGATCATACCTCCTTTTTATAGTTAAAATAAGACACATAAGTTATGAGGTATGTTACAAACATATAATAACATATTGCAAATATAATTCAAGATATTTATATAACTTTTAGCAAATATTTGTATATCTGTCTTTGACTTTTTCTACTTTTATGTATCAATCGAATAATGCTTTCTGCTTTACTTTTGTTGATTGGCATGTTGTCGATATTCTTTTGGAGTCATACCATATGTAGCTTGAAACTTTTTGTAAAAATAATTCATATTATTACAGCCAACTTTAAGTATAATTTCTTGGATTGATTTATGGGAGTTTGAGAGAAGAAAAGCCGTCTCTGTTAATTGTTGCATAGTCTTAAGTTCAATAAAAGATTTACCTGTTTTCTTTTTGAGAAGATTACTCAAGTAATTAGGATTATAACCAAAGTGCTGAGACAAAGCATCTAATGAGCAATCTTTATAGTGTTCCTCTATATAATTAAGAATAGGTATAATACTTTCTTGATTATGTTCATCATAAGCTTCATCTTGTCTTTGATAAAGTGCATTTATTAATTCTAAGAAAAGAGCAGTAACATATGTTTGTGTTAATTCTTCATAACATGCGCTTGGTCCAAAATACTCACATAATAAAAACTGAATAATGGAATGAAAACGAGGATTATTTTGTGTTTCTATGATAAGATATTTATTATGTTGACGATTTTTAGAGATTGCATCAAATAGAAAACTAGTCACTAATCCTTTTTTAGAAAGACGACTTAAAAAGACAGAATTAAAAAAATCTTTTTTAAATACGATATTAATAACAATATCTTCTTCATTTTTATAACTTGTTGCACTATGAACAACATTAGTGTCTAAAATACAAATGTCTCCCTTATTGAGTTTGACTTCCTTTCCATTAATAACAAAAGTACATGAACCACTATAAACATAATTCAATTCCATATCTCTATGATAATGAGGAGGAATTGTTGTAAAACGTGTTTCTTTAATGATTCCAATGTTCTCATGTTTTAAGGTTTTTATAAAATCAAAATAATAACAATCTTCATTTTGAAAGTGATGAATTGGGATATTATCATAAACAGGAGATAATTGATTTTGATTTTCTAAATGCCATTTCTCCCCCGCAGTATGAATACTTAAAAATTTTTCTAGATCTTGAATGTTCATAAATCCTCCTATATGTGAAAATGACATAAATTCAGCAAGATTATGACATTTTCATATAATGCTTATATTGCTATAATAACATTGTAAACTAGCTAGTGCAAATAAATGTGGAGGAAAAGATATGAAATTAGGATTTGATAAAGATTTTTTATGGGGAGGAGCTATCTCTTGCTCACAAGCTGATGGTGGTTGGCAAGAAGGAGGCAAAGGGACTTCTACGCAAGATTTAAGATATTTAAATCCTGCTTGGAATAGGGATGAAGTTGAGTATAAACATCACAATATTCCATTTTCTAAAGCAGAATTTGAACAAGCTTTACAAGATCAAGAAACAACTTATTATCCAAATCGAAGAGGGATTGAATTTTATCATCATTATAAAGAAGATATAGAATTATTTGCGAAAATGGGAATGAAACTATTTAGAACATCTATATGTTGGTCTAGAATATTTCCAAATGGTGATGACTTACAACCAAATCAAGAAGGTATTGATTACTATAAAGATATGTTTAAAGAATGTAAAAAGCATAATATCAAGGTATTTGCAACAATACTACATTATGATATTCCGGTTAATTTGGTTATAAAATATGGTGGTTGGAAGAATCGCAAGACAATTGATTTTTATTGTCAATATGCTGAAGTTTTATTTAAAGAGCTTGGTGATCTCGTTGATTTTTGGTTACCGTTCAATGAATTCAATGCAGGTAGATTTGCTCCATGGGATGGTGTATGCTTAATACAAGATGAAGAAGAAAATATGAATCAATCAATCTTTCAGTGTTTGCATCATCAGTTTATCGCAAATGCCAGAGTAGTGAAGATGGGACATAAGTTAGTTCCAAATAGTCAAATAGGCGGGATGATTGCTAGATTTACAACTTATCCAGCAACATGTAGACCAGAAGATGCTATGCAATCTATTCATGATGATCAATATTCTAATTGGTTTTATACAGATATTATGGCAAGAGGCAAATATCCTCAGTATATGGAAAGATATTTTGATATGTTTAATATTCATATTGAAATGGAAGCAGATGATCAAGATATTTTAAAAGAAGGAATTGTGGATTTCTTATCATTCTCTTATTACTTTTCACAAGTTTCAACAAATTCTCAAACATGGGAAAAGACTGCTGGTAATTTAATTATGGCTAATAAGAATCCGTATTTAGAAACAAGTGAGTGGGGATGGCAAATGGATCCTATTGGTTTAAGAGTCACTTTAAATCAAATGTATGATCGTTATGAATTACCATTGATTGTTGCTGAGAATGGTTTAGGGACTACTGATATATTAGAGGCTGATGGAAGTGTGCATGATCAATATCGTATTGATTATTTGAAATCTCATATTGAACAAATGAAAGAAGCTATTATTGATGGAGTTGAAGTTTTAGGTTATACAATGTGGGGAATTATTGATATTATTTCTTGTGGACCATTAACAATAGATAAAAGATATGGAGTTATTTATGTTGATTTAGATAATGGTGGACATGGAACAGGAAAAAGATATTTAAAAGATAGTTATTACTGGTATCAAAAATGTATTCAATCTCATGGTGAAGAGTTAGAGTAGAGGGAGGAAAAAACTATGACAAATAAAGAACTAGCATCAAGTATTGTTGATTTATTAGGTGGTAAAGATAATATTACGAATGCTTTGCATTGTGTAACAAGATTAAGATTTAATTTAAAAGATAATTCCTTAGCAAATATGACGTCTATTGAAGCATTAGATGGTGTTATTGGAACTCAAGTTAAAAATGATCAATATCAAGTTATTATTGGCCCAATGGTTGCTGATGTATTTATTGAGGTAGAACCATTATTACATCAAGATAAAATCAATATATCTCATGAGAAACAAAAATGGAATGTCAATAAAGTCTTAGATGTAGTGACTGGTATTTTCTCTCCTATCTTACCTGCTTTGGTTGCAGGAGGGATGTTAAAAGGAATTCTTGCATTAATTGAAGGATTTGGATGGTTAGCGACTGATGGTGGAACCTATCAAATATTTAGTTTAATTTCAGATATTCCGTTTTATTTCTTACCATTCTTACTTGCTATTTCATCTTCAAAGAAATTTAAAGTGAATGAATATTTAGGAATATGTGTAGCAGGAGCATTATTGTATCCAACATTTGTTGCTGCTTTAGATGCGACAAGTAATCCATTTAGTTTTTTAGGGATAACGATTCCTGTATTTAAATATGCATCATCTGTATTCCCAGTTATACTAGGTGTTGGGCTGTTATCATTGGTATATCGTTTTATAGACAGATTTGTACCAAATGTACTAAAGATGGTTCTTGTTCCAACCCTTGCTTTGGTTGTTACAATTCCTGTGACTTACTTATGTTTAGCACCATTAGGAGCATATGGCGGTATTTACTTAGCGGATGGAATTGTTTGGATGTTTAGCACTTTTGGACCAATTGCCGGATTCTTGCTTGGATTCTTTATGCCGCTTATTGTTTTATGTGGAATGCACCAATCAACATCTCCAATTCAAATTACAAATATTTCTACTTTGGGTTATGACTACTTATTACCTATTTCATTCTGTCATAATATGGCTGAATCAGGTGCGGCTTTTGGGGCAGCGCTAAGAATGAAAGATCAAAAATTACGTGCGGCTGCATTGACAACAAGTTTCTCTGCTTTCCTTGGTATTTCAGAGCCAGCATTATTTACAGTTAATGTGGTTAATAAAACACCATTGATTTGTGCAATGATTGCAAATGGTATTGGCGGAGCTATGACAACGCTATTAGGAGCTAAATGTTTTGGATTTGTAATGCCAGGTATTACATCATTGCCAGTATATGCTAATCCGGATGGAACAATTGGAAACTTATTATTAATGTGTGTTTGTATTCTAAGCACCTTCTTAATTGCAGCAATTCTTACATTTGTGATTGGTTTAAAAGGTGCAGAAAACAAATCAAAGAAAACAGAAGTTGAATTACCTGTAAAAGGAAAAGTAATTGCTTTAACAGAAGTTAATGATCAAACATTTGCAAGTGGTATGATGGGAAAAGGAATCGCTGTTATGCCAGAAGATGATTATATTTATGCTCCATGTGATGGTACTATTCAAGTTTTAGCAAGTACAAAACACGCAATTGGAATTCGCAGTCAAAATGGTGCAGAAATTCTTATTCATATTGGAATAGATACTGTTGAATTAAATGGTCAATATTTTGAAAGCTTTGTAACTCAAGGACAAACAATACATAAAGGTGATAAATTAATGAAAGTTAATTTTGAAGAAATTAAAAAAGCTGGTTATGATATCACAACACCTATTATATGTTTGAATTCAAAAGAGTTCGATAAAGTTAATATATCAACAACATCAAATCATATATTAGTTGTTGAATAAATCTTCTTCCTTAAAATTATATATAAAAAAAGTTAGGATATATAATCCTAATTTTTTTTATATATGAGTATTAATAATTCGAATAGGACAATCAAGTAATAACTCTATTTGATAAATATTTTCTTTTGATAATTCTTGTACTGGATTTATAATTTCAATTTTTATCTTTGAAAAGCCACAAGGAAAGTCATAATTCAAATCATTCAGTGATGTTTTATTATGACAACAAGGTAAATCAATTTCTAAATCTACAAAATGTGTTTTATAGGCCTTCTCCATCGCTATATTCCACCATTCAAAATTGATTTCATCATGACAATAAGGGCACTTAATACTTTCTAAATGAGTTCCACTATCAACAAAAATAAGATACTCAAAAGTTTTGATATAAAAAGCATCTGCTTGTAAAACTCCTTTTATATAGTTTGTAGCATTTGTTAGGATATCATAAGAAATATTTTTATTTGGGTTTTGCGTAATAACATTTATACTATAGTCAGACATTTTTTATCTCCAATGTGATTGATTTATAATGTTTAAAACATAAAATATGGAATCCATTGATTAAGACTATCATTAATAGCATGCCCTAACATACAAGGGAATAGTGATTTGTTACTCTTAAGTAATTTCACTTTACAATAAATAACGGATATGATAAACGTCATTATAAGATTGATAATACTTCCATTAAAAATATGAACACTAGAAAATAGTAATGATGTGAATATAATGCTTATATTTTCAGAATATTTTTTATTAAAGTTTTCTAAAATAAAACCTCTAAAAATAATTTCTTCACTTGGTGCAACAACAATAAAGTAATATAAAGTTTGTATTATACAAATATAAAGTGAAGTTTTTGAAGGAAACATAGTATTCATATTCCCACCATTTAGAATAATCATGAGAGTGATTGGAAGTAAAGAAAATATAATTCCTATAACCCATGCAATTGGTTTATGAGGTTTACATAACCCAATATCTTTTAAAGTCATATTTTGTTTTCTTGCAATAAGTATAACAATAAATAACTCTAATACAGCAAATAGTGTTCCAAGAAAGCGTGTTTCAATGTAAGATAACTTAGTGAAAAAGGTAAAAGTCATCCCAAGCATTAATACTATAATTGTTATGAGTAAATTATTTTTTATATGTTTATCCAATATAATACCCTCCATAAATTGTCATTTATAAGTAACACTAGTTTATCACAAATATATTAAAATAAAAATATAAAGATAAAATTAAAAGAATAGAGACAATTTAATATCTGTCTCTATTGAATAATGAATAGTGTTTTATTGTTGTACTGTTTCAGCTGCTAATTTTTTGTTGTGCTCTGTTTGGCATAATGACAATTTGTACAATTGAACCAGTGATACTACCTGTTGATAAGTAACCAGATAGAATAGGAGGTGTCACTCATGAAATAATAACGAAAAAGAGAAATTTAGTTTAATTGACATGGTGTATAGCTTAGTTTAAGACTTCCTTTTTTTAATTAAATCAGTATAATGTGAAATAGGGTGAGAATATGAAGAAAACAATGAAAAAAGCATTCTTTACATCTGTTCCAGTTATGATGGGATATATTGTCTTAGGAGTAGCTTTTGGAATGTTGCTGGAAAGTAAAGGCTATGGGGTGATTTATGCCTTTATAATGAGTACATTTATTTATGCGGGGAGTATGCAATTTGTAGCGATTAATTTATTAACATCAGGGGCAACTCTTATAAGTGCTGCAATTATGACATTACTAATTAATGCTAGACATATTGTTTATGGGTTATCAATGATAAAGAAATTTGATAAGATGCAAGAACTCAAACCATATATGATTTTCTCTTTAACTGATGAAACTTATTCATTATTAGTAGGGTCATCAGTTCCAAAAGAGTGTCATGAAAAATATTATATGTTTTTTATTTCTTTCTTTGATCAATGTTATTGGATTATTGGGAGTGTTATTGGTTCATTGGTTGGTTCCCTAATAACAATCAATACAACAGGATTAGATTTTGCGATGACGGCTTTATTTGTTGTGATTGTATTAGAACAATTCTTAACATCACAAAAACATATCTATACATATATAGGATTTATTATCAGTATTATATGTTTATTATTATTTGGTAGTGAAGCTTTTATCATTCCGTCAATGATTGGAATCATTATCAGTTTAATGATTATGTATAAAGGAGAACAAAGCCATGCATGAGTTCTTATTAATATTTGTGATTATGATTATAACCATGATTACTAGAGCATTACCTTTTCTTATTTTTAAGAATAAGAGTAATCCAATTGTTGAATATTTAGGTGAAGTTCTTCCATATGCAATTATGGCAATGTTAGTTGTTTATTGTTTAAAAAGTGTTGATTTATTAAGTGGACAACATGGGATATGTGAAATAATAGGGGTTGGAAGTGTTGTTCTTTTACATTTGATAAAGAGAAATACTTTGTTATCAATCTTTGGTGGAACAATTGTTTATATGTTATGTGTACAAGTTTTATTTATATAGGAGGAGAATTATGAGAGAGAATATGAAGTATGATACTGATAAGTATCAATTAAGAGATTCTGTTTTAAGAAGAATGTTAGAGATTATTAAAAATCAAAGAGGAATAGAGAGTGGTGGAACAGTGTTCTTTGGAGATTCTATTACTGAGTATTTTGATATTGATAAACATATGAGTGATATTGAGAATAAACATAATTGTGGAATTGGTGGGATTACATCAGATATCTTGCTTCATTTTATTGATGAAGGAGTATTGAAGTATCAACCTCAACAAGTGTTCTTAATGGTAGGGACAAATGATTTAGGAAATACAATTATGGCTAGTCCTAGAGATATTGCTTTAAATGTTAAAGAAATGATAGAAATCATTCATTATAACTTACCAGAATGTCAGATTCATCTTTTAAGTTGTATTCCTTGTATTGAAAGTATGCATGGTTATAAATCTACGAAACAAGGATTAAGAAGTAATGATACATTAAAGATGATTTATAAAGAATATAAGCGGGTTATTCCTTATCATTATGTTAACTTTATCAATGTTTATCCTGCCTTATGTAATAAAAAAGGTGAACCAATTGAGAGCTATTATGTTGATGGTTTACATATTAATGAAGAAGGATATAAAGCTTATAGTGAAGAAATAAAGAAAAATTTGTAAATTGAGTTGGAGACAACTCTTTTTTGTTGATTTTATCGTATATATTTATGTTGTGTTTTGTCATTTTTATGTTATAATCTAAAAGTTAGAAAAGGGGTGCGTATATGAATATAAGAAATATTGCAATCATTGCACACGTTGACCATGGTAAAACGACTTTGGTGAACCAATTATTGAAATTATCAGGTACATTAGAAGATAATGAACAAATCGCTGATAGAGCTATGGATAGTAACGCTATTGAAAGAGAAAGAGGTATTACTATTTTAGCTAAAAATACAGCTATCAATTATAAAGATTATAGAATCAACATTATGGATACACCAGGCCATGCCGATTTTGGTGGAGAAGTAGAACGTATTATGAATATGGTTGATGGAGTTTTACTTGTTGTTGATGCTTATGAAGGAACAATGCCACAAACACGCTTTGTTTTAAAGAAAGCATTAGAAGCAAAAGTAAAACCTATTGTTGTTATTAATAAGGTAGATAGACCAGTTGTACGTATTAATGAAGTTATGGATGAAGTTCTTGAATTGTTTATGGAACTTGGAGCAGATGACAATCAGTTAGATTTCCCTACAATTTATGTTTCAGCATTAATGGGAACTTCAAGTTTAGATGATGATTTAAAAACACAAGTTCCAAATATGGATTGTTTATTTGATATGGTTATCGATGAAATTCCAGCTCCAGCTGTAGATGAAGAAGGACCATTACAATTCCAACCTGCATTATTAGATTATAATGATTATGTTGGGCGTATTGGTATTGGACGTCTTCAAAGAGGAAAGATTAAAGTTAATGAAACAGTTGTATGTGTTCGTGCAGATGGTTCAAAAACACAATTTAGAATTCAAAAATTATTTGGATTTATTGGATTACATAGAATTGAAATTGAAGAAGCAGGTGCAGGAGATATCGTAGCAATTGCAGGTTTAGCTGACATTGGTGTTGGTGAAACTGTATGTGCACTTGGTAATGAAGATCCTTTACCATTATTACGTATCGATGAACCAACAATTCAAATGGTATTTGGTACAAATACTTCACCATTTGCTGGTAAAGAAGGTAAATTCGTAACAGCAAGTAAAATTGAAGAAAGATTATTTAAAGAAACAAATAAAGATGTATCTTTAAAGATTGAAAGAATTCAAAATAGTGAAGAATGGATTGTATCAGGACGTGGAGAATTACATTTATCTATTTTAATTGAAAACATGCGTAGAGAAGACTTTGAATTACAAGTTTCTAAACCTAAAGTTATTATTAAAGAAATTGATGGTGTAAAACATGAACCTTATGAAGAAGTATTTATTGAAGCTCCTGATGAATGTATTGGTAGTGTTATTGAATCTTTAGGATTAAGAAGAGGAACACTTGAAAATATGGAACCTCATGAAGGAATGACAAAAGTTCATTATATTATTCCTTCACGTGGATTAATTGGGTTTATGACTAATTTCTTAACAATGACAAAAGGTTATGGAATTATTAATCATACTTTCTTGGATTACCGTCCTATGGAAGGTGATGCAGTAGGAGAAAGACAATTAGGTGTTCTAGTTTCAATTGATACAGGACAAACAACAGCTTATGCACTTGGTGGAGTTGAAGATCGTGGAGCTATGTTTATAGGTGCTGGTGTTCAAGTTTATGAAGGTATGATTGTTGGAGAACATAGTCGTGATAATGATTTGGTTGTTAATGTAACTAAAGGTAAACAATTAACAAACACTCGTTCATCTTCTAAAGACTCTACTGTTGTATTAAAGAAACCAAGACAATATAACTTAGAAGGTTGTTTAGATTATATAAATGATGATGAATTGGTTGAAGTAACACCTAAATCAATTCGTTTAAGAAAACGTTTATTAACTGATCAATTAAGAAGAAAATCAAATAAAAACGGATAATTCTTCAATAAGAGGAATTTTATAGGAGAGAGATAATCATAAGATTATTTCTCTTTTTTACATATAGTTACAAAAAATCATATTTTTTGTTGTGTGTTACCATTATGTGACTTTCTATATTTACAATATGTATGTAAAGATAAAAATCTGGAAAGAAAAATATATTAATATTCTTTTCAGTATTCGTAACAATTGTTTCAATTATAGTATTTATTGTTACTGAGGATATAACTTTACTAATGCAATTAATGGGTAAGTATACATTAATTATGATGATTATCTTACTTGTTTGATTAGCAGTATTAATTATTGATTGTAAATGAAGAAAATAATGTACAAATAACAGAAGGGTAAATAGGGGAAATATGAAAAAATTAGATGAATTAGAACAAATTGGATTAGCTATGAATAAAAAGTATCAAGCAGCATATGGGCTAGTTGATGGGTATAAATACTTTGTTAACTTTCTAGCACAAAGTAAACAGTATACAATTGTAACAACAGTAAAAAAAGAAGTAGAAGTAGGGGAGTTACAAGAGTATATCAATACAATGGATAGAGGGCCATTTGTAAACTATATCTCATATACTGATAGAGTTCTTTATATCAGTATGACAAATAGTAATCAGTTAGATGTTTGGGAAATGCAAAGAATTATGAAAAATGTCTCAGCTTTCTTACAAGTGCAAGGTTATGTTCAATGTTGTCGTCATTGTGGGGAAATTGTAAATGTTGATTTTTGTAATGTAGAAGGACATACTGATTTAATCTGTGCATCATGTTTTCAAAAATATGAAACGACAATGCCAGAAACAAAACCAGTGAATCTACCTTTAGGAATCTTAGGGGCGTTGGCAGGATCGCTTATAGGAGTCGTTGCGTGGGTAGTTATTTATCAACTAGGAATAGTTGCAGGAATCACAGGGTTTGTAATGTCAGTAGCTTGTTTAAAAGGATATCAAATGTTAGGTGGAGGATTAGACAAGAAAGGAATTATCATAGGAGTAGTCATTGCAGTTGTTATGTTATTTGGTGCAGAAATGTTAGCTTTAGGATTTGAAATACAATCAGCATATGGAGAATATGGGATGAGTGTAGGGATTATGGATGCAATGAAAGATATACCACTATTCTTAGGAGAAGGTGAAGTCTTAGGAGCAGTAATGAAAGACTTGTTATTTGGATATGGATTTATGGCAGCAGCAAGCTTTTCATACGTAAAAAATCAATATAGAGCAGTAACCGTTGAAAATTTAATTGAAAGATTATAATATAATGAGCGAATTATCGATAAAAGATGATTCGCTTTTCTTTATAATGACAGAATAAAACAAATAAATATTGAAATTTTATAGGAAAATAACAAAATTAGTAATTATCTTTGTTTTAATAATAAAAAAGTGATATATTATTCATGCTATCTATTGAAAAAGATAGAGTACTGATTTATAATGAACTTAAGGAGGATGAATAGTGAAATTAAAATTACAAGTACAATTTAATAATAAAAATGTTGAAACAGGAGAAATTGAAAAATTAGTAAAAGAAGATGTTAAAACTCGTGGAGTCAAAATGACGACTGTAGATACACTAGAGGTTTACTATAAACCAGACGATTGTTCAATTTATTATGTTGCAACAACAAAAACTGGTGAAGTTGTTGGTAATGATCAACCACTATACATCGGTTAAGTCTTAGTATTACAAAATATACCCAAAAGAAGAACTCAAAAGAGTTCTTTTTGTTTTAGTAAATATAAAAAACAATGATATTCAATGGTTTTTATGGTATACTATTCTCAATATTAAGGGGGTTAACTTCTATGAAAAGAATAGGATTATGTATACTTGCAATGATTTTATTGGCTGGGTGTTCACAAAAAACTGAAGAAGTCAGATATATGCTTACTAGAGATAATGTTCTATATGCATTATATAATCAAGATGGTGAGCGTTTAACAGAATATAGTTATAAGACATTTCAAGAGATTGATGGCGTTGGATTTATAGTGACAACGACTAAAAATGAAAAAGCGTTGATTTCTTTAGAAGGTGAAGAGATTGTAAAACCTGGGACATATGAAACATTAGAAGCAGTGGATAAAATGTTATATGCTACAAAAAAAGTTGAAGTGAAAAAAGAAGAAAAGAAAACTGAAGAAAAGAAAACAGATGATAAAAAAAGTAAGGATAAAAAAACAACAGAGAAAAAGACAGAAGTGAAAGCTCCTGTTAATAATAATCCTGCTGGTTTTGTAATAGCAAATTTATTTGTATTGAATAGTAAGGGAGAGGTTCTTTATACAGCATCTGATAAGACTCCAATAAAGAAAAGTGGCTTACCAATTATTAAGAATGATAAGGAATTTATTACTCTTTATAAGGATGGACAAGAATTATTAAAGAGTACTGAAGAAATAACATATGCTAATAAGTATAAAGATCGTCAATTGTGTGTTGTAGGTCAAAAGGATAAATCAAAATTTTATTATTTTGATGATACTAATAAGGAATTGGATTTTGAATTAGAGATTAAGGAAAAAGGACAGTATAAGATTGTAGGAAGTTTAGATAATCATGTGGTTTTAAATGATGAATCTTTGAAAAGTATGATTTATATTGATTTAAAGGATAAGAAATATTATCAAAATAGTATATCTTTTAAAGAAGTGTCTTTTGATGGAGTTAATAATATTATTCTAAAGGATGGAGAAAAACAATATGTTTATCCAATTGGTGGAGTTCCTGTTTTAATGAATAGTTATTACTTATCTGCTCAAACTTATGCAGCTCGCTCAAATGTTGTATATGGACCACATAGTGTTTATAAAGAGGGAAAGTTAACTGGCGAATTAGAGAATTGTCAATTATATCCACAAGCGATGTTGATACATTCAGAAATATTCCCTGTTTATGTTAGAAATAAAGGGTATCAATATTATAACTTTGATCATAAGCTAATTATCGATAAAGTCTATTTGGATGCAAAACCATTTGATGAAAATGCTCGTGCTGTTGTGAAAACAGATGAAAAAGGCTATTCACTTATTAAAGATAATGGTGATGTTTTAACAAAAGAGTTTTACGCACAGATAAAGTACATAGGCAGTTCATATTATGCTGTTTATAATGAGACTGGAAATTATGGAATTATTGATAAAGAAGGTACTGAAATATTTCCACTCCAATATACAACTTTACCAGAACAAGCAATAGCCAAGTATCAAGATAAGGTATATATGATATTAGGGAAAAATGGAAGAAGTTACGTATATGATGTAGAGGATGATATGAATGTTATTTTCTCTAAAGAAAGTTTTGTTAAATTAAACGAAAAGGGATATTTTGAAGCTGGAAAAGAGTATTATACTTTTGATGGCGACTTAATTAAATAAGGAGATTATATGCAATATTTATTTATAATACTAGCAACTTTTATAGGAATGTTGATGTTGATGCAAATGGTATTATTTGAGATTACCAGAAGTAAGATGGCTAAAAGTGATAATGTGAATTGGTATTTATCTTTAAATAGAACATTTAGTTATAATCGTGTTGGTTATATGGTATTTGTATGTTTAGTATGTTATTTTATTTCAAGTCCTGAAGCAATGTTTTCAACAGCTTGGTTTATCTATTTGATTTTATTTATTGCTATGGGGATAGTTGCTGATGCAATTGTTCAATATATGATTTTGATTTATGGTAAACAAAGATGTAAAAAAGAAATTCAAGAAGCAATATTACTTCAAAATGAATTAGAACAATTATCTCAAACATTAATGAATGATGAAACATATGTAAAAACACCAGAACAATATGATGAAAAAGAAATCTTAAAGAAGTATGTTGAACCAACTGATCATCTTGCTTTCTTAAGTGTTGATAAAGGTGAGTTTGCAAAAGAGTATGCTCCATTACCTGAAGCAGCATTTGTTGTAGAACCCTATAGTGAATTAGAAAGTATAAAGGATAAGTTTGAAGATACACCTTTTAAAGTTACGAAATTAACACCTTCTGGTCAAATGCCTTTTAAAGATGATAAGATTGATGTTGTTATGTGTCAATATTCGAATTATGATAAACTTGAAATTCATAGAGTATTAAAGAAAGATGGATATTTTATTGTTAATCAAAATGGAACAGCTAACTTAAAAGAATTCTTAAAGATTTATATGCCTTATGGTATGAAAGGGTCTTGGGATGCATTCTCTTGCGCTCAAACTTTAGAAGATATTGAAATGAAAGTTATTGAAAAACTTGAAGATTATGGAACAATTCGTTTCCATAGTTTAAATGCTTTACATACATATTTTAAGAATAATTCACCAGACTTAGGTGATATTAATAAATATAAAATATTCTATTTAAAAGCTTTAAAAGAAATAAAAGAAAGAAGCTTTTATGAAATGACAACACATAGATTCTTAATTGTAGCTCAAAAGGTTAAAAATGAGTTATTTGATTAATTTTTTGTAAAGAAATTGGTCGATTTATGTGATAAAAAATGTGTTTGAATTAGATGCAAATGAATATCTATGAAAGCGCTAAAGAAAATTTAAAAAAAGATGGAAATGTAAATATATTGTGTTATAATATTGTTATAAATTATTTAAGGAGGAGTCAATAAGATGGCAGAAAAATTATCTTTCGTAGTTTCAGATCCAGTGGGGTTACACGCTAGACCAGCAACTATCTTAGTAAATCAAGCTAATAAATTCACTAGTAACGCAACTTTAGTTTATAACGGTAAAGAAGTAAACTTAAAATCAATTATGGGTGTTATGTCTTTAGGAGTTCCAACTAAAGCTACTGTTGAAATCATTGCTGATGGTGATGATGAAAAAGACATGATTGCTTCAATTGCTACTGTAATTAAAGAACAAAAAGTTGCTGAATAATAAACAACTTGGTAAAGAAAGGACATTTTGTCCTTTTTTTTATTTGCTTAAAATCGTGTGCTCGTCTCTTTACAAAAATATAAATAGTGATATAATCATATTAGATATTTAGACGTTTATCTAAATATCTAATATCGAAAGGAGGATTGAGATATGGGAGATGCTTTTAAGGCGTTGAGTGATCCAACAAGACGGAAGATCTTAGAATTGTTGAAAGACGAAACACTGAATGCTGGAGAAATAGCGGATTATTTTCATATTACAAAACCTTCTATTTCTCATCATTTAGCTATACTAAAAAATAGTGGTTTAATTATTGATGAGAGACAAGGACAGAATATCTTGTATAGTATTGATATGACAATTTTTCAAGATATGATGAAATGGTTTATTGATTTTACAGATAAGGGGGATATTATCGATGAAGAAGAGAGCTTTTGATATCTTTATGTGGGTAGCAACTTTAGGATTAACTTCTGGAATATTCTTTTTACCAGATAAAATTCCATTACATTGGAATGGATCGTGGCAAATTGATAGATATGGAAGTCGGTATGAATTTCTAATTATAACATTATTACCAATTGTATTATATTATGGATTCGTATTAGCTATGAAAATTGATCCTAAAAGAAGGAACTTCCAATCAAGAATAGCAACATATGAACTTATAAGAAAAGGGATTTCTGTATTTTTGATACTTGTCTGTTGCTTCTTCTATTATATGACGTTAAATCCTCATGCAAATGGTAGTTTAATTATGTGTGTTTTAACAGGGTGCTTATTTATAGCAGCAGGTAATTATATGCCGAAGTTACCACAGAATTTCAGTATAGGGATTAGAACACCTTGGGCGATTTCTAATGAGAGAGTATGGCGTAAAACTCAAAAATTTGGTGGTTATAGTTTTGTCTTATCTGGAATAGTAATAGTGATATGGGGTCTGTTTAATCTTCCTAATATGGCCTGGGCAATGGTTGCTATAATGTTAACAATGACATTTATTGATTTTGTTTATTCTTATATTGTATATAAAAAAATAGAAAGTGAATAAAGGGGAAAAGAATATGTTAAAAATTGAACATTTAACAAAGAAGTATGATGAATTTAAAGCAGTTGATGATTTATCATTAACAATAGAAAATGGAAAAATTTATGGTTTTATTGGTCATAATGGTGCTGGTAAAACAACAACTTTGAAATCAATTGTAGGTGTTATGCCATTTGATGAAGGTGAAATATATATTGATGGAGTATCGATTAAGGATAATCCAATTGAATGTAAGAGAAACTTAGCTTATATACCAGATAATCCAGATTTATATGAATATCTATCAGGTATTCAATATCTTAACTTTGTTGCTGATGTATATCAAGTTTCAAAGAAAGATCGTGAAGAACGTATCAAGAAATATGCTGATATGTTAGAATTAACTTCTGACTTAGCACAACCAGTAAGTGCTTATTCACATGGTATGAAACAAAAGTTAGCACTTATTGCAGGATTTATCCATGATCCTAAGTTAGTTATTATGGATGAACCATTTGTTGGACTTGATCCAAAAGCATCACATTTATTAAAAGGAATTATGAAAGATTTATGTGATCGAGGGGGAGCTATTTTCTTCTCTACTCACGTCTTAGAAGTTGCTGAAAAATTATGTGATGAAATAGCAATTATTAAAAAAGGTAAATTACTTATTAGTGGACCTACTCATGAGGTTATAGGTGATGATTCTTTAGAAGAAGTCTTCTTAGAGTTGGAGGATGACCATGCTTAAGACATTAATTAAGATTAGACTTCGTGGCTTATTTGCGAATCAAATGAGAGGAAGTAAGAAATCTCAAGCGGGTGGAGCTGGTAAGATTCTTCTTATGATTCTTTTGTTTGGTTATGTTGCTGTTGTCTTTTCTGGATTGTTTGGTATGCTATTTTCTTCATTAATTGAACCACTACAATTAATGGGAATTGGTTGGTTGTACTTTGCAGTTATGGGAATTATGATTATAATGCTTTGTTTTGTAGGTAGTGTTTTCTTAGTTCAACATGAGATATATGAAGCAAAAGATAATCATATGTTATTGGCTATGCCAATTAAAAATAGAGATATTCTTTTAAGTCGTATCTTTGTTATATTAATATTAAATTATGCTTATGAAATACTTGTTGCTGGACCAGCAATTGTTGTTTATATTATCAACGTTGGTTTAAGTGTACCACAAATGATTGCATGTTTAATTGTTGTTTTAACGTTGCCATTGTTTGTATTAGCTATTTCATCTGTATTTGGGTGGTTAATGGAAAATATCATGAAGCATGTAAGAAGAAAGAATATTGTTACTTTGGTTTTATCTATTGCATTCTTTGGTGCTTATTTCTATGTTGTGAGTTCAATTCAAAGTTATGTCGCTTTATTGATTCAAAATGGAAAAAGTATTGCTCAGGCAATAGAACAAGGGCTATTCCCTATCTATCATTTAGGGATTGCTATTGAACAAGGGAATATAACAAGTTTACTTATTTATCTTGTATGTGTTATTGTTCCATTTGTTATTGTTATGTATGTTCTTTCAAAGAGTTTTATTAAACTTGCAACAAGTGATTCTAAAACAAAGAAATTAAAATATGTTGAAAAGCCAATGAAGGCTAAATCATTAAATAAGGCATTGTTGATAAGAGAATTTAGACATTTTACTTCTAATGCAATGGTTATGCTAAATGGTTCTATGGGTATTCTCTTTACCTTAGTAGGAGCAGGAGGATTGGTTATATATAAAGACGATATTGAAATGTTTATGAGCATGATTCCTGAAATATCTGGATTTGTAACTCCAGTTTTATGTATGGCAGGAGTAGCAATTGGTTCATTGAATATTATTAGTGCTTCACTAATATCACTAGAGGGTGATCGTTTATGGATTATTAAGTCTCTACCAATTCCAGCAAGAAATATTCTTGATACAAAACTAGGATTACATTTGATATTATGTATCCCACCTCAAATTATATTTTCTGTAGTGTCTGTAATCTTATTCAAAGTTAATTTGTTCGATGCATTTCTTATTATTTTATCACCAATATTATTTACTACTTTGATTGCATTGCTTGGTTTAATATTAAATCTATGGAAACCAAAATTTGATTGGGTAAATGAAACTGCTTGTGTTAAACAAAGTATGCCAGTTATGGTAACAATGTTTGCATCAATGGGATTTGCTTTTGTATTGGTAGGTGTATATCTTGGCTTCTTAAATCAGTTTGTAACGCTAGATATTTATACTTATATTGTTATTGTGGCATTTATAGTTGTTGATATACTACTCTATTATATGCTTACAACATGGGGTACAAGAAGATTCCAAGAATTATAAAAACTTCCTAATTAGGAAGTTTTTATTCTGTAATCGTATGAAAGAAGTCCAAGTAATGACTTCTATTAATATTGTTTTTAAGATAGATAAAGTGCATAGGTTTGATTAAATCAAAGTCTTCAAGATTAAGTTGAACAAGTTCACCTGTAAGAAGTTCATCTTTAACAACTCCTTCATATAGAAAACTAAGTCCGAGAGTTTCGGTAATCATTTTTTTAATCATTGTTAAACTTTGTACTTCAATAACTTTTTGGAATGATGAAATATCATAAATGATTTGACGAAGATAATTCTCTAAGATATTTCTTGTTCCTGAACCTTCTTCTCTAATGAATAAAGGATAAGCAAGCAGTTCGTGAAAAGATATTTGTTTATTTGCAAGAGGGTGATTACTCTTAGCAACAAGGATAAACTTCTCATTTTTAAATAAATGGTATTCAAATAATCTTAAATCAAATTGTCCTTCTACAAAAGCACAATCAACTTCACCATCAATAATCTTTTGTACTAATGTTTGTGTATTATCAACAAATATCTGACATCTTTGGCTTGAATGAGTGAGATAACTTCCTAAAATATGTGGAAGATAATAATCAGCAATAGATAATGTAGAACCAACTGTTAAGGGTAAGGAAACTTTATATAATTGTGATTCAAATAGGTTTTCGTTATGTATTTGTATTTTTGCATATTCATAAAGACGATGTCCAGCTTCTGTTAATTCAAATTCTTTATGTGTGTTTTGGATGAGTTTATGTTGATAATAATTTTCTAATTGTTTGATATGTTGTGTTACAGCAGGTTGTGTAAGATGTAATAGTAATGCTGCTTGAGTAAAACTTTTACATTCAACAACTTTTGTGAATGTTTTTAATTTAGGATCTATCATAATATTCACCTCAACTAGATTATAACATATATTTATTGAATATAATAAATTATAATTTTTATTTATAGGTAAAATATGTTAAAATGCAAATAATGTAAAAAGAAGGTTATAGGGGATAGGAATGAATAAATTAAAAGAGATATTACCAGGGTTTATTGTTTGTTTAGTTATAGGTTTAATTGCTCAACTGATTGCTAAGTTTTTTCCAAGCATAGGAGCAGCATTGTTTGCAATCGGGATAGGAATGATTGCTGGAAATACTTTTTTGAACAAAGATATATTTAATATTGGGACGAAGTTTTCAGAAAGTAAGCTATTAGAATATTCTATTGTTTTAACAGGATTAACACTTCATTTGGTTGATATAATGGGAATTGGATTGAACGGAGTAAGCTTTATTGCTATTCAAATGACTTTAACAATAGGGGCTTGTTATTTCATTGGAAAAAAGCTTGGTTTTAGGAAAAAGTTTTCTTTGTTGATGTGTGCGGGGAATGCTGTTTGTGGATCTTCTGCCATTGGGACGGTTGCCCCAATTATTGATGCTGATAGTAAAGATAAAGGGATTTCTATTACTATTGTTAATGTGACTGGGACTATTCTGATGGTAACATTACCCATTATTGCTGGAATACTTTATAACCATGATACTATGCGTACTGCTGGTTTGATAGGTGGAACATTGCAATCAATAGGACAAGTTATTGCTTCTGCTTCACTTGTAAATAGTGATGTTGTTGAATTTGCAACCATTTTTAAAATTGTAAGAATAATATTTATTGTTATTGTTGCAGTCGTTTTTTCTAAAATGAATCTAGAAGACAATCAACCATTATTTGCAAAAAAAGATGGTTTAACTGCTAAAATAAAAGCAAAAGTTCCCTGGTTTGTTATTGGTTTCTTTATCTTTAGTGTTATCAATAGTACTGGATATGTTCCTGCAATGATTTCATCATCAGCAAAGTTAATAAGTTCTCAATTTGAAATTATTGCTTTGGCTGCAATAGGAATGCGAGTTAAGTTTAAAGATCTTGTTAAAGAAGGTCCAAAAGCAATGCTGTATGGTTGTTTTACAGGCTTCTCTCAGATTATCTTTGCTATTATACTTATTATGTTATTATTTTCTTAAAAGTGCTCAAATTGAGCACTTTTCCTTTGATTAAAAAGGGTATTCTATTGTATACTATACAATAGGAGGAGTGATTATGGATCAAGATAGAAAGCTATACATGTATGTCTATAGATCAATACTTGTAGATATATTTAATAATATATATATCTACAATGATAAATTACCAACACTCCCTAAACTGTGTGATACTTACGGTGTAGGAAGAAATACTGTGAGAAATGCTCTCTTAAGATTACAAAAAGATGGATATATATCTATGCAAAGAGGTGCACGGGCAACTGTGGTTTTTAATCATGATGTTGAAACTTTACATCAACAATACGTTCAGTCATTGGCTGAGATAAAAGATATTATTAAAGATTCATTTGAAACAATGGAATACATTTTTCCTTATATTGGTACTTTGGCTTTGAAAAATGCTTCAAAAGAGCAAATGGATATGATACTTGATAAAGTAGATAATTTTGATATTGATAATATTCATAATGAAGCTCAATTGATTAAAGAATTATTTGAAATATATGAAGTTGGGTTCTCTTTTATGAACAATCCAATTTTAGATGATTTAGTAACAACAATTCTTTATTCAATGTATTTACTTTCATATAACGAAAAAAATAAATTGGGTGGGAAAATATCAGCTAAAAATATTCAAACAACCCTTAAGATGATTCTCAAAACAAAATCAAGTTTTATTATTAAAAATTCTATTGCTGGATTATGTCATACATATGGTAAGATGGTTAATGATTATGTAGCAGAAATATGTCAAGATATGCCACCTGTAAAAAGTAAAGAGTTTATTTGGGCTGTTCATCGTGAAGAGGATTATCTTTATATGAAAGTTGTAGCAGGAATTGTTGCTGATATCAATAACCATCTCTATAAAAAAGGTGATCTTCTTCCTTCGATTTCACAAATTGCACAACAGTATAATGTGAGTGAAAGAACTTCAAGACGTGCTTTGGAAGCATTAAGAGATTATCGTATTATTCAAACTTTTAATGGGATAGGTTCTAAGATTACGATTAATGTATTAAAAAATAATAAGCGTTTGTTAAATAATGCCAAGATTAAAAACCATATTCAAGCATATTGTAATGCTTCACAACTTCTTTCAATGCTTAATGAAGTAATGATTCCTAAAGTTCTTAAATCTGTCACAGATGAAGAACTTATAGAATTTGTCAATAAAACAAGAAACTTAGAATATTTTTCACTTGTAGAATTTTATCGATTTATTTATGGTCATACTAATAATTGTTTATATACTATTTATAAGGAATTAGAAAAATTCCAAGTATGGGGACATTTTGTTAATATGTTTGTTGAATGTGATAAAGAACAAGTATATTATAATAAGCAAAATATTCTTGATGCTTTAGAAAAAAGAAATATATCTTTAGTTACTAAGTTAGTTAAAGATATAACAGATATATCAATGCAATCTATATTAGAAAAATAGAGGATACTCAATGAGTATTCCTCTATTTTTTAAAGATAAGAATTGACTTAAATAAATCACCATCTAATTCAATTTTAAATTGTCCATTTTGAATCTCTGTAAAACTTTTAACAATAGCAAGACCTAATCCAGAACCACTTGTATTACGTGATTCATCACCTTGTACAAACCTTTCAACAATATCACTCTGATTAAATTTCATTTCAGTTTCTGAGATATTTTTAAATGTGATTTCAACAGTATCAATATTTTCTTGAACATCAATATAAACTCTTGTATGAGATAAAGCATATTTGCTAATATTCATAAATAAATTCTCAAGTATTCTATATGTTTTTTCACCATCTAATTGACATATAGTCTTTTCATTACTAAAGTTTATTCTTAAATCTAGGTGCTTTTCCTCTAGTTTATCAGAACATTCATATTGAACTTGTTTAATCAATGCAACAATATCTACTTCTGCATAATTCAATTTAATATCACCACTACTCGCTTTACTTACTTCAAATAAATCTTCAATTAAATGCTTTAATCTTAATGAATTACGATCTAATACTTGAAGATATTTCTTTCTATCTTCCTCAGATAATTCAGCATTTTTTAATAAATCTACATAAGTAATAATAGAAGTTAATGGTGTTTTTAAATCATGAGAAACATTAGAAATTAATTCTGTTTTTGTTTTCTGTGATTTCACTTCTTCTTTAACGGCTTTTTCAAATCCTTCTTTAATATGTGAAAATTCATCTTTTAAGGGATTGAACATTCCTACATCTTGTTGTATTTGAACATCAAAATTACCATCAGATAATTGTTTTGATGCATCTAACAAAACTTGATAATCATTATTAACTTGATTGAATTTGTTTTTTAAAATAATAAATATAACAATGGAATAAAGTAATGCGAAGAATAATCCGAACACAAAGAATATACTAATAATAGTAATAATAACAAAGTTAAAGATAACTATCTTTAATACAGTTCTATTTGTAGAATCATTAAAATCAAAATCAACTACTTTATCTAATATTTTTTTACTATTTATAAAAAGCCAACCAACACATGTATTCTCTTTGCAATATCTTTTTAAACCTTTATGGAACAAGTATCTAATCATATATGCAAATAATACAATTAAACTAAATAATGTAAACCAGAATACTATATTAACAAAAGGATTAAAGAATTTCTCTAGGTGTTGTACTCCAAGTTGATTTAAGAAATTAAAAAACTCTGTGGTTGTGGTAAAGTAAATAAGATAAGCTGAGAGTCTTAACATAAAGAATGTAATGGTTGTCCAACATACTGCAAGAATTTCAAATTTTATTTTTGCAAGTACACTCAAAAAAGTGATTTGTTCTAAATATTTATAAGGTGTAACTATTGTGATTGCAAATAGAATTCCTGCAATTAACATAATGTAGATAACTGAATATTGAAAATATTGGTTAGAAGAACTATTTTCGATATGTGCAGTCAATCCACTATTATCAGCTAATGTATTAGGAACAGCATAAGTGATTGTTAAATCACTAGGATTAGATATATCGATTTTTGTAATTTGATCTTCATAACTAAAATATGAAAGTGTTCTATTCGCGTACTCAAATAAATGAGAATTATTCATTTGAGTATGATTTATACTTAGATTTCCATTACTATCAAATACAAACTGAATATACCATTGGTATTTCTCTTTTACTTGATTGTTTGAGTCAATTGTACTTAAGTTTTCTTTGGAATTAGTAAATGTTTTATTTGTTTTGGTATTAATGGCGTAGTACTCAAAATCAGTTTGTCTAACAAATAAATCATTTCCTTCTTTAATTCTATCTTTAAATGATTGAGCAGCATCATAACTGTTTTCACTAGCTTTTACTTTGTTAATATATTGGTCTATATTGTAACTCTCGTTATTCTCCTTTTTCATTTCAAGATCAATAAGATAGTTATATCTATCTAAATGTGTACTTGCATAATCGGCGATATAACCAGATGTATCTGTTTGCTTTATAACAGATGTTTTTATGCTTGGATAAAGTAAATACAATGCAATACTTGCAAATATTAAAATTGCTACTGTAACAATATTAATAATATATTTATTTTTCTTCATACAAACTCCTTTCTATTTTTCAATTTTATATCCGATTCCCCAAACAACTTTTAAGTATTGAGGGTTCTTAGGATCTAATTCTATTTTCTCTCTTAAATTACGCACATGAACCATAACTGTGTCAGTACTAATTGCATCTTCATTCCAAACACTTTCATAAATGTTTTCAGCAGAAAAGACTTTCCCAGGATATTCCATTAGTAATTGTAAGATTTTAAATTCGATAGGTGTGACTTTTATAATTTTATCATTAACAGTCACTTGTTTTGTGTCAAGGTTAAGTTCTAACCCACCAACTGTGAGACAATTATCTAAAACTTTATTGTTAGATACAGCATTTAAATAACGTGAGTATCTTCTTAGCTGAGCAGCAACTCTAGCTAATAGTTCCATTGGTACAAAAGGTTTTGTTACATAATCATCTGCCCCAATATTTAAACCTGTTATTTTATCAAGGTCTTCAGATTTTGCAGATAACATAATAATTGGAAAATCATAGAGTTCTTTTGCTTTCATTGTCATTTCAATACCATCCATAATTGGCATCATAATATCTACAATTCCAAGATGTACTGTTTCTTTAGCAAGAATATCTAAAGCTTCTTTGCCATGACTCGCTTTTAAAACATGATATCCTTGAGTCTTTAAATATATTTCAATAGCATCTCTTATTTCTTTTTCATCTTCTACGACTAATATTGTATATTCCATTCTTATCCCTCATTTCATCCTTATTATACTGAAATTCAATAAAGAAAAGTAGAGGGTAAAACGAAAGAATTTCTAAAGATGATAAGAAATACATTTCTTTTCATTCATTTTCTTGTAAATAAAAATACCAATAATAGAGATAAATCCTGTAATACCAAAGACTATAATAGAGAAAATATAATTCTCTGTACCAATAGCGTGACCACCAATTGTACTTGTTATAATGGAAGGAATTCTTGCAAGTGTAGTGATAAAAAGAAATGTTGATAACTTTATATCAGTAAGTGGCATTAAATAAGTTAATATATCTTTAGGTGTACCTGGTATAAGGAAAATAATAAATAAGAGAATATTTCTTTTTTCTTTATCTTTTAATAAATGAACTTCATTGATTTTATCTTTACCAATCAATTGATCAATAAACTTTATACCAAATTTTTGTACAAATACAAATATAAGAATTGAACCAACAGCACTTCCAATTAAACATGCAAGCATACCACCAATTGGCCCATATAAAAATCCTGCCATAATTTCAATGATTTCTCCAGGTAAGAAAACAAAGACAACTTGTAAAGCCATAATAAGTGCTAATATAAGATAACCAACAATACCTAAGTCTTGAAGTTGTTGTCTTAAAACTTGAGGATTTTTAAATATATCCATCATTGGTTGATAACACAATAAACAGATAAGCCCCATCACCCCAATCGTAATAATTAATATACTTATTTCTTTTTTCTTTTGTTTTATAAAATTCATTATCTCACTCCTATCGTCTTTATCATTATGGACAATAAAAGCAAAAACTGACTTATTAAACAAACAAAGAATTTCTAAAGAAAAAAGAAGGAAATTATTTCTTTCCTTCAATAAAATATGTAGCTTCCATATCAGCAGTACTTAAAGCAAAAGCAAGTGGGAACATTTCAAAAGCTGCGCCAACATTTCTTGTTTCCTCACTACCTGCAAATCCCATATGATAACGAATCGCAAAAGCTTCTTCACGAGTTAAACGCATATATCCACTAATCATATAAACACTTTTTTCACCATGACCATAAGGTAATGAATCATTATATTCATAAGTAGGAACTTGAATCCATTTACCATCTTCTTTAACATTTCTTGTCCCTTTTTTATAACAATTAATCTTACACATATCATGAAGTAATGCAGCAATTGCAATTGATTCCTCATTATAGTTTAAACCATATTTATTCTTAACAGTATCTCTTGATAAGTAATCTTTTAAACAATCATAAACATTTAAACTATGTTCTACTAAACCACCATCATAACTTCCATGAAATCTTGTACTTGCGGGTGCTTCAAAGAAATCACACTTTGGAGACATCAGATATTCTAATAATTTATCTGAACCATCTCTTTTGATATATTGTTTAAATATTTCAATAAATCTTTCTTTATTATTCATAGTCTCTCCTTTATTCAACAGCTCTTTGTTTTGTCATGTTATAAAGCTTATGTGATGTTTGAACAAGACTTTCTTGATCAACAGTACGTAAATCAAATTTAAATATTTTTAAAGTAAATTGTAAGATAAATCCAATTCCAAATACACTAATAATAGTTCCAATTCCTACAGGTGCTCCTAATAATAAACCAATAATAAAGACAGTTCCTTCAATAACACCTTTAATGACTCCAATTGATACATGATGAAACTTTTTCGCAATCGCAATCATCATAGCGTCTCTTGGTCCAACACTTAAAGCAGCACTAGAGTATAAGTAAACACCAAATGATTGAATAAATAAACTTGTAACCAAACATAAAATAGCTAAAGGTAATGATTCAATGGCAGGAATAATTCCTAGTGATAAGATTAAATCAGTTGTTTTCCCAATCACAAAGATATCAAGTAATGTTCCAAAACCAATAGATTGTTTCATAAATAAATCAATAATTAAAACTGCAATTCCAGCTAATAAAACAACAGTTCCATAACTAAGTGGTAGTACATTTGCAACCCCTAAAGCAAATGTATCCCATGCATTAACACCAATACCAGACTGAATACTTAAAGCAGCTCCAAGCGAAAAAATAGGCATTGCAATAAATAATCTCATAAAGCGTTTTGAATAGTTCATTTTTCTCTCCCAAATAACTTTCTTTTTTTATACAAGAATATTATAATATTGTTAGAATAAAAAGCAAGGTATGAATGCAAAATTTGTATAAAAAGAGTTTAATATGAAAAGATAGGTCATCTTCATTCATGTTATAACGAAATGATAGGTAAGAAAATAAAGTTTCTTATCTTTTTTTAAAACTTTTTGTTTAAAAAAATGGTTAATAGAGTGAGGGGGAGAAAAATGAACGAGAAATTTTATATACGACGTATAAAAAAAGGTGATCACCAAGCATTAGATATCTTCATTGAAAATCTTTATCCTCAAGTCTATACATTTATATTGAGAAAAGTAAAGGGTGATGATGTTGCACAAGATCTTACACAGGAAGTATTTGTAAGGTTTATAAAAGCGTTGCCTACATATGAGTATCAAAAGAAAACATTAAATTATTTGTATAGGATATCTAGTCATGTTTGTTTAAGCTATTATAAAAAACAAAGGTATGATTATGAAATAGAAGAAGAACATATCGAAGATAAACGTGTTGATGTTCATGAAGCCATTATTAAACAGTTTCATCATGATGAACTTATTGAAGCAGTTCGGTTATTAAAACCATTACAACAAGATATTATTATTTTAAAGTATTTTGAACAATATACTTTTAAAGAAATTGCTGATATTTATAATGAAAATATTTCAACAATTAAATCAAGACATTATCAAGCATTAATACATTTAAAGAAAATCATGGAAGGAGTGAATGTATGATAGAAATAAACAAAGGTGCTTTAGAACAAACAAAACAAGCATGTCATGAAGAATTGAATCAAATAACGTCCAAATATAATCATTCATTTATTCAAGTATATTATCAGTATTTAAAAAAGGAAATACACCAACTTATTATTTTTTCACTTTTAGCAATGGGATTAATATTTATTTTTTCAATAAGAAGTGTGAGTGATTCTATCGTAATATTTATTATTTATTATGCCATTTTAGGTTGCTATGCAGTTTATGAATATATAAAGTCAGATTACTATCAGGTAAGAGAGGTTTTGAGCATTGGATACTTAAATGATGGAAGAAGATTCTTGTAT
>JAVWHX010000029.1:0-28190 GCA_036639875.1 Coprobacillus sp. | reverse complement strand
TTAGAAACTGAATTAGGTTGGAAACCAATATATAACTTTGATACAGGAATCCAACAAACAATTCAATGGTATTTAGATAACAAAGAATGGTGGCAAAACATTCTTTCTGGTGAATATAAAAATTATTTTGATAAGATGTATTCATCTAAAATGTAAGATATTATGACTAAAAAAACAGTATTTAAGCAGTTTTTCAAATTTGGAATCGTAGGGGTTATGAATGTTGCAATCTATACTATATTATATTGGATTCTTATTTATTATAAAGTAAACTATTTGTTTGCGACAACTATTTCTTATTTTATAAGTTCAATAAGTGGATATTTTTTGAATCATTACTGGGTTTTTAAAAGTCAAAATGATAAGAAAGAATCAGTCGTTAAATACTATGTTGTATATGGAACATCTTATATTTTAAATATGGTGTGTATGTATTTATGGGTAGATGTTTTTGGTCTATCTCAAAGTATTGCACCAATATTAACGTTATGTGTTACAACACCATATAATTTTATTTTTAACAGATTATGGGTTTTTAAAGAAAAGGAGCGATCTAGATGAAAAAAATTTCATTTGTTATTCCATGTTATGGATCAGAGAATACAATTGAATCGGTAGTAAATAGTATTTTTAAAACTATGGATGAAGCTAAACTTACTTATGAAATTATTCTTGTTAATGATTCTTCTCCAGATCATGTCTGGGATAAAATCACTGAAATTACTGAACAACATCAAGGTATTAAAGCAATATCCTTTTCTAAAAACTTTGGTCAACATTCAGCTTTGATGGCTGGATACAGGGTGGCAGAGGGTGATTATATTGTTACAATAGATGATGATGGTCAAACGCCTGTCAGTGAAGTTTTTACAATGATTAATAAGATAGAAGAAGGGTACGATGTTGTCTATGCTTATTATCAAGAGAGAAAAGATAGTTCATTTAGAAAACTAGGTTCAAAAATCAATAATGTTATGTCAGAAAAACTTGTTGGAAAACCAAGGAATGTCCAATTTACTAGTTACTTTGTTATGCGAAAATTTGTTTGTGAAGAGTTAATAAAATATGAAAATCCATATCCTTATATTTGGGGATTGGTTGCAAGAACAACATCAAATATTGCAAATGTTAAAATAAATCATCAAGAAAGAGAAGATGGGAAATCTGGGTATACTTTAAAAAAGTTATTTTCATTATGGATGAATGGTTTTACTGCTTTTTCAGTTATCCCTCTTAGGTTAGCTACTCTGCTAGGGATGGGTATTGCTTTTATATCATTTATCTTTATTATTTATCTAGTGGTCGCTAAAATATTGAACCCTGATATGGCGGCTGGTTACGCCTCTACTATGTCAGCAATTCTATTTATAGGTGGTATTATTATGGTTTTAATAGGAATGCTAGGAGAGTATATTGGAAGAATATATATTAGTATGAATAACTCTCCCCAATATGTAATTAAAGAAAAAATCGTTTCAAATGATAATAGCCAAATAAAATAGGTTAAGTAACATAGAACTAAAAGAAAGGGAAAATTGTTTTTTCAATGGAAATTAACAAGGTAAGAATATGAGACTTTTTCAGAATTGGAATCAGTATGATGAATTAAAAAAGAGAAAGTATTACTTCCTTTTCTTTAGTTTGTTTTTTGTAATTGTATCCTTGATATGTTTTTGGGGTTTTATATTAAATGAAAAGTCATTTTTTTGGATTGGTGGAGGAAAAGACGGTTTAGCGCAGAATTATAATTGTTTGATATATTTTAGTAATCATTTAAGGACTATTTTGGAGAACTTTTTTATAAATCATACTTTCGTTATTCCACAATGGGATTTTGCAATTGGGTATGGTGCTGATATTATGACAACTATGAGTATTATGACAATAGGTGATATTTTCAATTGGCCCTCAATTTTTGTTCCAGAACAATATATTCATATTTATTATCATATGATGGGATTTGTACGACTTTATTTGGCGGGGATGGCTTTTTCATTTTTTTGTTTTAGAATGAAAAGAAGATATTCTTTAACTTTTATTGGTGCTTTTATTTATATGTTTTGTGGATATGTATTAATAAGTTTACCAAGACAAGTTGTTTTTATTAATCCAATGATTTGGTTACCTTTGTTATTATTAGGAGTTGAGAGAATATTCCACAATGAAAAACCTTACTTATATATATTTACTATATTTATTGGTATTATTGGAAGCTTTCAATACTTTTATATTCTATGTATAACAGTTTTTATATATGCAATAGTTAGATTTTTCTGTTTATTTAACAATAACTATTTAAAGAGAATAGGTCATTATCTATCAAAGTTTCTTTTATATACACTTATTGGTGCTTTAATAGGATCATTTATATTTATCCCTGTTATTATAAGGTTTTTGGGGGATGCACGTGCCTTAGGAAATATTGATATATCATTTTTCTATCCCATGAGTTATTATAAACTTTTACCAGCCAGCTTTTTTTCATATCAATTTCCTGGAGGTGATTGGACTTTTTTAACTCTATCACCTATTGTATTCATTTCAACAATATTTTTATTAACCAGTCACTGGAGAAAGTATATAGGACTTAAGATACTGTTGTTAATTTCTGTTTTATTTATTTTGACTCCATTGGGTGGGTTACTAATGAATGGTTTTTCTTTTTCTTCGAACAGGTGGATATTTGTACTGAGTTTTCTCTTTTCTATAATCTTCGTCTTTATTGGCCCAACATTTTTTAATATTTCAAAGTTTCAACTTTTGGTCTGTTTGGCTCTAACGATAGTGTATACAGGTTATTGTATATATATTTTGGGAACTAGAATTAATTATAGCTTTGTATCTTTATTCATTATATGTTTAAGTACAATAACTTTAGGTATATTTTATTTTGATAATTTTAAAAGTCGGTTAAAAATAAATTTCCACATGAAGTTAACAATATTATTGGTTATAAGCGTAGCTGGAGTAATTGGTAATTCATTTTTTATTAACTCTAAAGAATATAAAAATTATACTTCTGAATTTCTTGATTATAGTGCTAGTTATGAAACGCTAAATAATACTGGTATTAAAGAGATAACAAAATTAAGTGAAACAGATTTTTACCGTTATGAAGATTGGAATTTTTCAAATCAATCATTTTATAATTCGGGTCTAAACTATGGCGTAGGTGGACCTAATTACTTCTTTAGTCTATCTAATCCCTACACTCAAGAGTTTTATAAGCAATTAAATATTGGAGATGGTTCACCATTGTATTTACAAGGGTTAGATTCAAGAAAAATACTTAATTCTTTAGCGAGTATAAAGTACATATCTGTGGCTGATAAATTAGAAAAGAATATTCCTAAGGAGGGTTATAAGCTTGTTTCGTCTTCAAATGATAATAAGTTAAAACTTAATATATATGAGAATACTAATGTATTACCAATTGGTTATACATACAGTGATACTATTTCAGAAATGGACTTTAGTAAATTGAATTTTATTGATAAACAAAATATTATGTTGGATAAGATTGTGTTAAAATCAGGAAAATCATATTTAGAAAAAACTTCTGATAAAATAATTGATTATACTGTTGTTCCTGACGATTCAGTGTTGTATACTAATGGAAAAATAACTGTTAATAAGAAAAACTCTAGAATAAGATTAGTTTTAGGAGAAAATATCGAGTCAGATGAATTATACGTAACATTTAAAGCTCTATCGTTTACATCTACAAAGGGTGGCAGTTATAGATCAGAAAAATCGAAAAATTCTATAGAGGGAAAAACTTATCATCGTTTTTGGCAACCAAAGAAATCTTCAGTTGTAACAGTTGAAGGAGATACAAAGAAAAGTTTTGTTTTAAGAAGTAAAGAGGATATTTATTTCAATTCCGTTAAGAAAGAATTTAGCACAAATGTTTTTTCACCTCAAAAAGGGGATATAATTGATATTTACTTTTCTGATGTAGGTGAGTATTCTTTTGATAAAATTGAAGTTCAGGCTTTGGAGATAAAGGAATTTGATAAAAAAACAAACGCGTTAAAAGAAGATATATTAGAGAATGTTGAAATAACTACTAATAAAGTCAAAGGAACTATAGAGCTAGATCGTAATAAAATATTATGTTTATCAATTCCTTATACTGATGGTTGGAACTTATTAGTTGATGGAAAGAAAACTGAATTAATGCAAGGAAATATTATGTTTATTGCTACTTCTCTAGAAGCAGGAAATCACAATATTGAACTTTCTTACCAGACACCAGGATTAAAACTTGGTGGATTACTCACTGTTATTGGTGTAATGTCATTATGTTGTTTATATATATATAGGAAAAATAATAGTAAATAGAAAAAATTATATAATTGATATTGTTAATGAAGATGTGATTGTTAGCGAAATCAAATGATCAACAAATCATAATAATATTATTGTTATGATTTTGGATAAAGCAGCTGCGTTTGTATTTGGCAAGATTAATGCCGTTAATATAAACCATAAGTATTTTACCATCATTGGCCTTAAATCATACAAATTATGAGTTAGGCTAGAAAGGATAAATAATCAATTCACAGCCCTAAATTGATTATACGTGAAACAAATGATACTTTTAAAATTTATAAAAAAAATAGTTGGAAAAGTTATAAGAATATCATATTTACTTTTACACCGATTTGTATCTGTTGATAACAACCTTGTTATCTTTATTTCTTTTCATGGCCGTGGGTATTCTGATAATCCACGGGCAATATATGAGCAAATGCGTAAAGATGAAAGATTCAAAGATTATCGTTTTATATGGTTTATAAAAAGACATAAACAAAAGAATATAGAAATACCTGGCGCTGAAATTAAGGAGTACTTTAGTTTTCCTTATTTCTTCTATATGTCTAAAGCAAAGTATTGGATTATAAATTGTAAAATGCCAAAATATATATGTAAGAAAGAAACACAGATTTATTTACAAACTTGGCATGGTACACCTTTAAAAAGGTTAGGACATGATATTATTGCACCTGAAGATGCAACTTTTTATCGCTCTGGTGTAAGTTTTGAGCAAATGGCAAGTTCATATGATACAGATGTTGCAAGATATAATTATATGATATCGCCTAATAAGTTCTGTACAGAAGTTTTTCAAACTGCTTTTGGGATTGATCGTGCAAGATTAATTGAAACTGGATATCCAAGAAATGATTTTATTACAAATGCTTCACAAGAAGAAGTAACTATACTTAAGAATAAATTTCATCTTCCATTAGACAAAAAAATTATTCTATATGCCCCAACATGGCGTGATAATTCTTATGTAGCATCTGGGTATACATTCGAATTAAAAGCGGACTTCTATAAATGGAAGGAAATATTAGGCGATGAATATGTTGTTGTCTTTAAACCTCATTATTTGATTATTAATAAATATGAAAATGATCACTCTTTAGATGGTTTTCTATATTCGATAAGTGCTGAAGCAGAAATTAATGAACTTTATGTATTGAGTGATATTCTTATTACTGATTATTCTAGTGTATTCTTTGATTATGCAGTACTAAATAGACCTATTTATTTCTATATGTATGATTTAGAAGAGTATAAAGGTGAGTTAAGAGGATTCTATTTAGATATTTATAAAGAATTACCTGGACATATTTATGAACAAGAACAAGACCTTTTATTAGATATAAAAACAAATGTTTATGATTATTCTTTCTTAGAAACATTTAATGATCGTTTTAATTCAGAACAAACTGGAGATTGCGCTCAAAAAGTTATCGATATTGTCTTTAAATAAAAAAATAGGGAGTAAGCTGTTTGATAAGCTTATTCCTTATTTTAGTTTTACTTTTAATAAATGGATTAATGAAGCAGATTGGTAACTATCAATAATTGCTCCTCGAATATCATCTTGAGTTGTGATAATACCTTCTAAACGACATGTTGATAAATCAATATTATATAATGAAGAATGATGGAATTCGCATTGTATAAATGAACATTCATCATATGTTGTTTTATTGAGTTTTGTTTCTAAGAAACTAGCATTTTGAAAGTCACATTGACGAAAATGAACTTCTTTGTTTTTCATAAATGCAAAGTTCGCAAAACCACATAAACAATCATTCATCATTATATTATCAAACATTGATTCACTAAAATCACTACCTAAACATTTACAGTTGATAAATTGAACTCTTCTAAACAAACATGAATAAAACTTAATATTTGATAAATCACAATTCTTAAATGTAACATCTATAAAATAACAATTATCAAAAATAGTTTCTTCAAAGGTAATCCCTTCAAATAAACATTGTTTAAATTCCTTGTTGTGTTCATGAATAGAAGAAATAAATTGATTTTGGTAATGGGAATATTCAATCATATCCAAAGATAAATCATTTTCTAATAAAGATTGATTTAATAAAGTTGTATCTATTGTTTTCATAATTTCACCCACTTCATCATATCATAATTTCTTTTTCTTTTGCACAAAAATATGTTAGAATAAATAACAAACGAGGTATAACTATGCAAAGACAAAAACGAATTGCTCTAATTAATGATTTAACCGGATTTGGTAGATGTGCTACTGCAGCTATGTCACCAATCCTATCAACAATGAAAATTCAAACAGTGCATATACCAACAGCAATCTTATCTGCAAATACATTGTTTGAAGGATATTATTTTGATGATTATACATCAAAGATGAATGATTATATCAAAACATATAAAGATTTGAATTTAGAGTTTGATGCAATTGCATCAGGATTTTTAGGTTCATCAAAACAAGTAGAAATAGTTATTGATTTTATTCAATCTTTTAAAAGAGAAGAAACAATTGTTTTAATAGATCCAGTCATGGGAGATCATGGTCATCTTTATGCTACATATACACCAACGATGTGTGAGAAGATGCGTGAACTTGTTCAGTATGCTGATATTATGACACCTAACTTAACAGAACTTATGGTGCTTGTGGATAAACCATATCCTGAGAAAACACCATCATTTGAAGAATTACATGATTTATGTAAAATCTTAGGAAATCAAGGTGTTAAACATATTGTTGTGACGGGGTTATCAATTAATGATTATGAGATTGCTAACTTTGTATATACACATAATGAAGATTATCAAGTGATTACAGTAAAACGTATCGGGAAAGAAAGATGCGGAACAGGTGATGTGATTGCAGGAATAGTGATTGGTCATTTTATGAAGGGACATACTTTTTATGAGTCTGTATATAAAGCGACTCAATTTGCATCAAAGTGTATTGTATACTGTGAGAAACATCAAATTCCTCATCATTATGGTTTGTCATTTGAAGAATATTTATATGAACTTGGAATGGAAGAAAAGGAGATATAGAGAATGTTATATATGACAAGAGAAGAAAGAAAAATCATTTTAGATAAGATGGTAAATACAAGAGATTTAGGTGGTTATGAAACACAAGATGGACATTATAGTAAATCTCATAAATATATAAGAGCATCTTCACCTGCTCGTGCAACTCATTCAGATATTCTCTTTTTAAAAGATTATGGTGTAAAAGCTGTTATTGATTTAAGAAGTGATTTTGAAAAAGAACATCAAATAAATCCTTTTCAAAAAGAAGCAGGTATTGATTTTTATGAAGTGAATCTTTTTGATTCAACAACTGCAAATATTGTTCCTGATGAAGTGAAACAATATAAAGATCTTGGTGGTGTTTATATTTATATGTTAGAAGCTGCTAAAAAACAAGTTTATGAATTATTTCAAATCTTCTTAAAATATCCTTATGATGCTGTTTTATTTCATTGTTCAGCTGGTAAAGATAGAACAGGTATAACTGCTGCATTATTATTAGATTTAATAGGATGTCATGAATATGATATTGTGAAGGATTATAGTGAGTCTTATGAAAATAATTTAGAGATTAATCAAGAATTATCTCAAATGGTAGATAGTGATACTCAAGATTATTTAAGATCTTCACCAAGATATATGATGGAGTTTTTAGATTATTTAAGAGAGCATTATGGAAGTAGTAAGGAGTATTTATTGGAAATTGGTATGAAAAGTGAAGAAATTGATGAAATAATTGAAAATTTTTCAATTTAGAGAAGAAAAAACGCCTCCAACTTTGTATATAGAAGTAGGAGGTATTTTTATATGAATGAAATAACATTAAAAGAAAAGGATAGAATTGCTAAAAATATTTATAAGAATTATCAAAGAGCTCAATTAGATATCTTATATCTAAATCAACATTACAATTATTATCCACAAATTGATTTGTTTAAAATCAAGGATTCATCTGGTTTGTATAAGAGTGGAGATAGTGCATTTTTGTATCAATTAGAAAGAAAACAACAGTTAGAAACATTTATTGGAGCAGTGAATCAAATACATAAACATTTATCTAAAGAGAGTTTTCGGTTTTTAGAAAATGAATATTTAAATTTTTATGATGTGAATTGGTGGTTACCTTATTATTCAAGAGCTAGTTATTATCGAATGAAACATCGGGCATTAGATGAATTGATTGATTATGCATTAACATTTTGGAGTGAAAGGGAAATCAAGGCATTAATGAAATGAAGGTTGTATTTCTAGCATAATTTATATATAATACGATTATGTTTAAAGGAGACTGATAGGATGATTAAAAACTTGATTGGTGGTATTGCGGTTGGAATAGCAAATGTTATACCTGGTGTGAGTGGTGGAACAATGATGGTTATTCTTGGAATATTCAATAGAACTATGGAAGCTATCTCAGGGGTCTTTAAAAAAGAGAATACCCATCGTAAGGATGATATTGTGTTCTTGTTTCAAGTTCTTATTGGAGCTGCTGTAGGATTGGTTGGTTTTGCTAAAATATTAGAGTTCTTATTTAATAATTATCCAACGCAAACAATGTATTGGTTTATTGGTTTAATTGCTTTAAGTATTCCTTTATTTTTAAAGGGAGAATTAAAAGGGCAAAAGATTAATATCATTGCTTTAATATTAGGAATGGCTGTTATCTTTGGATTAGAATTTTTAAATCCTGGTGATAAAGACGTGATTGTAAATCCATCTTTTCCTACTGTCGATATGATGCTTTGTATAAAGATGGTAGTGATTGGAATTATTGGTGGAGCAACTATGTTAATGCCTGGTGTGAGTGGATCAATGGTTTTACTTATTCTAGGTGAATATTATTTGTTTAAATCTTATTTAGCGCATGTGACATCATTTGAGTTAAATGTCTTGATTCCTTTATTCTTTATTGGGATTGGAATTATTATTGGCATTGTTTTAAGTGCAAAAGTCTGTGATTTCTTTTTAAAGAGATGGAAAGTTGGTTTTTTAAGTTTTATATTGGGATTAATTATTGCTTCCTCATTAGTCTTAATTCCTCTTACAGCTACATACAATGTCTTTATTGTGATAACATCTGTAATAGCGTTTATTGTTGGAGGAGTCATTGTTATAGGTTTGGGAAGACTTCAATAAGTAGCCTTGCTACTTATTTTTGTTAGGGATAAAGGAGAAAAGTATGAATGTAGAAATTATTAATGTTGGTACTGAATTACTGTTAGGTGAGATTGTTAATACCAATGCAACATACCTACAAAAAGTATGTAAAGATTTAGGATTTAATATTTATTTTCAGACAGTTGTAGGAGATAATCCAGAACGATTATATGATTGCTTTCAACTTGCATTTCAAAGAGGGGCTGATTGTGTAATCACAACAGGTGGTTTAGGACCAACTACTGATGATCTTACAAAAGAACTCTCTGCTCAATATTTAGGTTTAGAAATGGTATATAATGAAGCAGAAGCTTTAAAAGTTGATCATAAGTGTCGCTATTGTACAGGACAAAATATTGTTCCACAAAACAATTTTAAACAAGCTTATTATCCTCAAGATGCTTATATCTTAGAAAATGATATGGGAACTGCAAATGGATGTGTTATGAAGAAGAAAGAGAAAATGATTATTAACTTACCTGGTCCACCTAAAGAAATGACATATGTTGTTGAAAATTCATTACTCCCATATTTATCAAAGTATAAACAAGATACTATCTACACATATGAATACACAACAATGTTTATTGGTGAAAGTAAATTAGAAGAAACATTAAGAGATTTAATTGATCAACAAGATCAAGTCTCTATTGCTTTATATGCTGGGGAAGAAACAGTTAGATTAAGACTAGCAACAAAAGCTTTAAATCAAGATGATGCTGATCATAAAATGGCTACTCTTAAAACACAAATAGAAACAAGAATTGATCAATATATAGTTAAAGAAAAAGATTTAAAAGAAGCTTTATTAAAAATTATGGTGCCTATCTCTATTGAATATAAAAATGATTTTTATATCAAAGATGATTTCTTAAAACCATATTTTTCAACTTCACCTCAATTAAAAATTATTGTTGAAACAAGACAAGAACAATTAGGAGAAGTTGTCGTTTTTCATCTTAATGATTATGTATTTGAAGTTCCTACATTTGTAAAGGCATCATATTCTTATAGTAAAATTGAAGCAAGATTTGTTGCTCAACTTTATAAATATATGAAAAGAAATAACTTCTAGAAAATGAAAACAATTACATTGTCAAATATTTTAAAAAAATATAAAAATAATGACAAAAGAAATTGTTTTTTTTGAAAATCTGCTTATAATAACTATGTACTTTGTGGTACAAATGTGAAATCGGGGGATTAAAATGAAATTTAAAATTGACAATTGTCATTATGACTTAGTTAAAGACTTATTGTTAAGTTTAGACTCAGTAATTCAAAATGTAGAAAAAGCAGATGAAGGTACTATTGTAACATTACATGCTGGTAACTCACAAGAAGACTTAATACAAGTCTTAAACAGAGCACCACTTTATACATTTTGTGAAAATGCAAATATCTATGCATTATAAGAAGCGTAAGCTTCTTTTTTTCTTTTATAGATATTCATTTGATTTATTTTGTAGTATAATAACGGCTAGGTGGTGGTGAAATGAACGATTTTGATTTTATAAATACTTTCTTTAATATTGTTTATCAAAATG
Source organism: Coprobacillus sp. (assembly GCA_036639875.1). Taxonomy (GTDB): domain Bacteria; phylum Bacillota_I; class Bacilli_A; order Erysipelotrichales; family Coprobacillaceae; genus JAVWHX01. The sequence continues at coordinate 17,136 of JAVWHX010000029.1, read as the reverse complement.
AATCAGCATATATGCGTGATTTTACATATTCTCATGATTATGTAAAATGCTTTCATCAATGGTTAAATAAGCGTTCAATTGCTTTTGAGAGTTTGAATGAGATTAAGTTTGAAGATTTTTATATGTTTAGAAAGAATATGAAAGCTATTGATATGGATAGATTGTTTCATTATTCTTTATGTGATGATATCAATAGAATTGTAGAAGATTATAAAGATGCTACACATATACTATATATTCATGGGTTAAATAATGAAAAGACTATAGATATTCCTTTTTCAAAATATCAAGATGTTTATTTTTATACAATTCATGATTCATTTATCAAAGAAGATTTATCTTTCTTTGATCCTTTTGAATCATTCTTTTGTGCAATGAATCATGTTGATTTATGGCCTGGTGTTCTTATCTTTAATGAAAAGAAACAAGTCTTCACTTCCATAACAAATCAAGATGATTTTGAAAAACTCTTAAAACATATTGATAATCAAGATGATTTATTTGAAACTTATAAAAGTTATGGGGAAGATGCTTATTTTGTACAATTAAGTGATATGCATCTCGGTAAAAATAAAAGACAGAAAGGACTTGCTCAATTGTATAGTTCTTTAGATAATATTGTTCCAAAACTATATTCAAATTATAAATTAAATATATTAATTACTGGAGATTTAATGGAATCACCTAATCGTAAGAATATGTATTTAGCTAATGATTTTATGAATAGTTTAAAGAAGATATATAAGGCTAATGTGACTTTTATTTTAGGGAATCATGATGTTATTGTGCATGGTTTTAATATGGCAAGAAATCAAAAGAGTAAAGTTATTGCTTATTTGTTAGGTGAGAATATTAAAGTCTTAGAAAAAGAAAAAGTTATTTTGGTTAAGATGGATACAACGAGTGAGGGTAATCTTGCCAGAGGTAAGATTGGTCAAAGACAGTTAGATGAGATAGATGATGAATTATCTATTATTGAGAATATTGATGATTATATGCTTGTTGTTATGGTTCATCATCATGTTTATCCAATTGGTAAAGCCCAATTCTTAAAGACAAAATGGCATGAGAAAACATTTATTAATAGAATTGTTGAAACATCTAAAGTATTAGTGGATGCACCTATGTTAATAGAATGGTTAAAGAAAAGAAATGTGAGATATGTTTTTCATGGACATAAACATTTACCTTTCTTAAGACATAGAGATGGTATTTATTATATTGGAGCAGGTAGTGCAACTGGTGGTTTAAAAGAAAGTCAGAGTCGTTATATTTCTTATAATGTGATTAAATATAATACTCAAGATAAAAGAATTAAAACATGTATGATTTTTTATGATGATAAGGCAAAAGCGGAAAGACAAAGAGTAGAAGTTTATTTGTTTAGGGAGGATTAAAATGAAGATAGTAGATAAGATGAAAGATGAAGAATTAGGCTTAGCATTAATTTATAATTTTACAAAAGGATATGGACAACCAGTTCCAATGGATTTATATGATATTGTTTTACCATTTTTATATCATGATTATTTTAGAGATATGGTTTTAACTTGTGATACATTATACGAATGTATTCAAGCATGTAAAGCAAATGATAGTCATTTTGCTGAAGATATGGTTGAATCTATTGAGAACTATAAAACAATGACTTCTAAAGCATTAGGGATGTCAGTGATTCAAAGAGTTTTAAGTTTTAAGATTATTAATCAAACAATGAGTGGTGTTTTAGAATCCTCTTCTATTATAGATTTAAATGAAGCAATTTGTTTAGGAAAGATGGTTCAATCTTTAGACATGGAAGCCATTCTTAATCTTCTTCAAGAATCAATAAAAAAGATTGTTGTTTTACAAAGTGATTCAGTAGGTCAAGATGTGGATTTGTCAAAGTTAAAAGCTTTAGGTCAAGTTGAGTTTTATCCTCAAGTTATGCAAGATGAAGTTCGTGAGATTATTAAGGATGCAAATATTGTCATTACAAATAAAAACTTATTAACAGAAAAAGAATTAGATGGTTTAGATCAATTAGAATTAATTTGTTTATTTGCGACAGGAACAAATAATGTTGATTTAGAGTATTGTAAAGAAAAAGGAATTCGCGTGTGTAATGTTAAGGGATATTCAACAGATACAGTTGCTCAACATACACTTTCATTATTAATGCATTTAATTGAAAAGAATCAACAATATGATCATTATGTAAAATCTAAAGACTATACAAGATGTTCATCATTTTCATTCTTTGATTATGTTTTCCATGATATTTCTTCAATGACTTGGGGAATTGTTGGGTTAGGTGATATTGGTAAAAAGGTTGCTAGTATTGCTGAGGCTATGGGAGCAAATGTTCAATATTATTCTACGAGTGGACAAAATAATTCAAATGATTATCAACAAGTTGATTTTGATACATTATTAAAAACATCTGATATTATTACTATTCATGCTCCATTAAATGAACAAACAAAATATTTGTTTAATGAAGAAGCATTAAAGAGTATGAAGGATAATGCTTATTTGATTAATGTTGGGCGTGGAGGTATTATTGAAGAGACTGCCTTGGTTAAGGTTTTAAATAAAGGACATTTGAGTGGTGTTGGTTTAGATGTCTTTGAACATGAACCATTAAAAGAAGAAGATGTTATTTATTCTATTCAAGATATGAGTAAAGTTATCTTAACTCCTCATATTGCTTGGGGATCAATTGAAGCAAGACAAAGATTAGTTAATGAGGTTTATGAGAATATCATGGCTTTTCTTAATAACGAAGAAAGAAATGTAGTGAATTAATGGATGGTATTATTATGCTTTTGATAGGAATGTCTGTATTCGTGAGTCCAAAATCTGATAGTCATGATCTTCTGCTTGATTTTAAAGATGTTTCTATAGCAACAAAGATATTTGTTTTTGTTGTCCTTGGATTTTCTGTTTGGACAATTGCTAGTTGTTCTTTTTGGACAAATACAATCACTATAGATAGCGTTAGAGATTTTGTTGATAATACATGGCTTGGCATTGGAGCGTTTTTCTTAACTCTATCAATTTTGTTGGAAAATATAATCAAAAAACCTATCGTTCATATAAAAAGTAAAAAGATAAGAACTGTTCTTTATTATTTGGTTATGGCTATTATAGTAATGATCGCAATCTATCAATTTATGTATCTATGAGATTTTACTAAAAATCTCATTTTTATTATAGAAAACATTGTCAAATGATGTAAAAAAGTCTATCATATGTTTTATATCATAAGAAGGAGGAGTCTACACTAAGTAGCAAAGCATGTACGGTCTTTGATCGGAATTAACGCCTGTGGACTAGAAACGAGGACGAAGCAGGAAAAATTTGCTGGTAAGTAGCATTGTGTTATGGAACAGATTATTTTAGGTATTGTGATTATTGCTTTAGGTTTTTATGTATTTAAGTTTTATCCTTTTGAAAAAGGGAATACAATGAAATTAGTGATTGCAGCTATTTTTATTATTTTAACAGCTATTTGTAAAAGATTAGCAATTATGATTCCATTATTTGGAGCAGAAAGTTTAAAAATTGGTTTTGAGTATATTCCATTAATGATTGCTGGATATTTACTATCACCGAGTTATGCATTTTTAGTAGGGTTATGTTGTGATATTGTTGGCTTAATACTTGTCCCAACTGGTTTCCCATTTTTGGGATTTACATTAGGAACAATTTTAGTCAGTGTCATTCCATCCCTTGTGAAAGAACATGCTAAGATGGTAAGTGAGAGAATTGTTCAGTATGTTGTTATTGGCTTGATACTTGTACTTGGAATAGGTGCATCATTATATATATATAATTTAGATCAAATCAGTGTTTCTAGTTCTTTATATATATTAACTTCAAACGATAAATTAACATTAATAGTTTTATGTCTTTCTTTAACTATTATATTTATTGTTTTGATTCAAGTTTTAAAGAAAAGGATTCATCAAGATGAGGCTAAAGAGTTTTCTACTTGGATATTATGTGTCACTTTAGTAGAAATAATTGTGACATTATGTTTAACACCTTTATGGTTAGATATTATGTATAAGATACCTTTTGTTGTATCTTTATGTATTAGAGTTATTAAAGAGTGTGCAATTTTACCAATAGAGATATTTATTGGCTATACACTTATTAAATTAGTCAAAAGAATATTAATAAGAATTGATAAATAGATGAATCTCATTCATCTTTTTATATATAATTTTTAAGGGGAATGTTATATTAAATTATGGGTAAAAATAAAAGAATCATAAAAAGTGATTCTTTTTCTTATATAAAATGAATAAATAATAATGGTGATAGAATGATATTAACAGTTGTAGAATTTATCTTAGGAAGTTTTATGCATTTTCTTTATGATTTATGTCCTTGTTTTTTAACTGCAATGATTGCACCTATTAATGAGAGTATTTTTGAACATCTTAAATTGGCTTTGTATCCTATGTTGTTTGTGAGTTTCATTGTATTGTGGTATCGACATCAATTCAATAACAAAACATTAACAGCTCTATTTTTTGGGATTATTGTAGCTATTGCATCAATTGTTTTGATTTATTATTTTTATCGTTATGGATTAGGTATAGAAAGTTTGGTTTTAGATATTATTTTATTGTTGGTTTCAATTGGATTTGGAAATTATTGTGCAATGATTGTTTATAAGCATAACCTAATATTTAATCAAACAGTTATAATGATTTTATATATTGGTCTCATTATTTTGTTTACACTATTTACTTTTTTTCCACCAGATTTACCGATTTTTATACCTCAATAGGTTATATGGAATCATTCATATAACCTTTTTGTTTGAAATAGAAAAAATTGTAAAGACTATTTAAGAGGTGATAAGAAATGGATAGAAAAGAATATGATCAGTTAGCTGAAGAATTGAAACCAACTGGTCATAGAGTGAAAAATGGTTTGAATGCTTTTATATATGGTGGTGTGATTGGTGCCATTGCTCAAGGTGTTTTAGAGTTATTTATGAATATCTATAATTGTAGTGAAAAAGAGGCAACGCCGATGATGATTATTACACTTGTCTTTTTTGCTTGTTTGTTAACGGGTTTAGGTATTTATGATAATATTGCGAAACATGCAGGGGCAGGAACTTTTATTCCGATTACGGGCTTTGCGAATAGTATGGCATCAAGTGCTTTGGATAGTAAGAGCGAAGGGCTTGTGTTTGGGATTGGAAGTAATATGTTTAAATTAGGTGGAACTGTTATTACATATGGAATAGTCAGTGCATCGCTTTTGGGGGTGATTCGTTATGTCTTCACACTTTTTGGGTAGTTCTGTAAAACTAGAGAATGTTTATATTGCTTCGACTGGAACAACTTGTGGTCCTTTGGAATTTCAAGGTCCATTAGGAAATTGTTTTGATAAGAGTTATAGTGATTATCATTGTAGTGAGGATTCTTTTGAGAAAGCTGAAAGAAAGATGCTAAGGGATTCTTTGGATATATGCTTAAAAAGGTTAAAGTTAAAACCAAAAGATATTGATATATATATTGGTGGTGATTTGTTAAATCAAATCACAACAGTTAATTATTTAGCAAGAGAGCTTCCTAGACCATTTGTTGGTATTTATAGTGCTTGTTCAGGTTTTTGTTTATCATCAGCGATGGCAGCATTATTAATAGAGGGTGGTTTTGTAGATAAAGTAGTAGGAATGGTTTCTAGTCATAATGCAACTGCTGAAAGACAATATCGCTTTCCTGTAGAATATGGAATTCAAAAGAAAGATACGACAACTTTTACAGCGACTGGAGCAATAGCGACTCTATTTACCAATCATCCTACTGATGTAAGAGTAGAATCATTAACTTTAGGAAAAGTTATTGATTATTCTCAAAATGATCCTAATGATATGGGTAGAGCTATGGCTCCAGCAGCATATGATACAATCCTTACTCATTTCCAAGATCTAAAACGTTCTTTTCAAGATTATGATTTGGTTGTCACTGGAGACTTATCAACTTATGGTCATCAGATTTTAAAAGAAATGTTACAAAGACATAAGATAGATGTTGTTCATTATAATGATTGTGGATGTATGTTATATGATGTGAATACACAGGAAGTTTTCCAAGGTGGTAGTGGTTGTGCATGTAGTGGACTTGTTACAATGGGACATCTATATCCAATGTTAAAAGAAAAGAAGTATAAACGTGTTTTAATTGTTGCAACGGGAGCATTGTTGTCACCAATGTTAACATTTCAAAAAGATACAATACCTTGTGTTGCACATGCAATAAGTTTGGAGGTCGTTGAATGAATTATATAATGGCATTTCTATTTAGTGGGTTAGTCTGTTTTTTAGCTCAAATGATTTATGATAACTCAAAGTTAACTCCAGGACATATTACAAGTTTATTTGTTGTGATTGGATCATTTTTAGATTTGTTTCATATTTATGATAAATTTGTTGAAATATTTCATGCTGGAGCACTTATTCCAATTACCAGTTTTGGACATTCTTTGATGCATGCTGCTATGGAAGGGACTGAAAAGTTTGGGATTTTTGGTGTTGCGATTGAAATGTTTAGTTTAACTGCTGCTGGTATAACTGCTGCTATATTATTTGGATTCCTTGTTGCTATTATTTTTAAACCAAAATCATGAATGATTCATATGATTTAAAGCACCGTATTTTAAATTATAAGGGTAGAATGTTGCATTTGTATTTTTTAGCAAGTCTATCTAATGATGCATTGATATCTAGATTAGTAGAAGGAATAGAAAATAGCGAAGGTAAAGATTTAGATAATTGTTTGAATATGGGTGATGTTGATATTGTGAATACGAATGATATTGATAAAATCCAATATTCATTGATGGGTGGAAATTGTGCACTCTTTGATGGTGAAACGACATATTTAATGGATACGAAGAGTTATCCAAATCGTTCCATTGAAGAACCGGAAACAGAAAAGAGTGTCCGTGGTTCAAAAGATGGTTTTAATGAATCAATATTAAATAATACAGGATTAATACGTAGACGTATTAAGTCTCCTGAATTATGTTTTTCAATCCAAAAAATAGGGACCTATAATCCAATGGATATAGCGGTTGTTTATTTGCAAGATAAAGTAGATAAACATGTTTTAAATCAAGTGCTTGAACGTATTAAAAATATCAAAGCACAAGATTTGATTATGAGTGATAGAGCGGTTGAAGAGTTATTGTTAGATCAAGCCTATAATCCATACCCATTAGTAAGATATAGTGAGAGACCTGATATTGTAGCAACTCATGTTCAACATGGTTATATTGCGATTATATGTGACACATCTTCATCAGTATTAATGATTCCAACAACGCTATTTGAAATATTAGAACATGTTGAGGAACATCGTCAAATGCCTATTATTGGGACTTTTATTCGTTTGATAAGATTATCAGCAGTATTTTTATCAGTATATCTGGTTCCAATATGGGCTTTATCCAGTCATTATATGGATTGGAATTATCGTTTCTTTATTCAAATATTGATTATGGAAATGGCGATTGAGTTTTTAAGATTAGCAACTGTACATACTCCTGAATCCTTATCAAATGCAATGGGTTTAATTGCAGCATTATTGTTAGGAGAATTTGCTATTAAACTAGGCTTCTTTTCAGAAGAAATATTGCTATTTTGTGCAATTGGTACAATTGGTGGTTTTGCAACTCCTAATTATGAATTATCACTTACAAATAAGTTTGTTAAGGTATTTATGATTGTGAGTATTATGTTCTTTAATATTTATGGTTTTGTGATTTATAATGTTATTTTAATTGCTTATCTTATCTCTTTAAAACCTTTTGGAATGCCATATTTATTTCCACTTATTCCCTTTAGTTTTAAAGGAATGAAACAATTTCTAATCCGAACTCCTAAAAAAGGCTAAACATGCCTTTTTTATATTGGGATCATCATAATGTTTCAATAAATGAAACATTATACTTTTATTTGAAAAGTATGTAAATATTGTTTTAATTTGATATAATAAACGAAAGCATATATAGAAATAAAGGAGGTATAATTATGGAAGATAAATTATATCAAACATATATCCAAATATTAAAAGAAGAATTAGTGCCAGCAATGGGGTGTACTGAACCAATTGCAATTGCTTACTGTGCTAGAAAATGTTATGAAATATTAGCTGATGAAATAACAAAAATAGATATTTATGTAAGTGGTAATATTATTAAGAATGTAAAGAGTGTTATTGTTCCTAATACAGATGGTTTAAAGGGTATTGAAGCTAGTGTTACTGCTGGAATTGTCGCTGGTGATAGTTCAAAAGTATTAGAAGTAATATCTGAAGTTAATTCAATACAAAAAACAGAAATGCGTGCTTTTATGAATCGTATTCCAATGAAAGTTATACCTTATGATAGTGAATATGTTTTAGATATTAAGATACATATTTTTGGAAAGACTCATGAAGCAATTGTAGAAATAGCTGGTTTCCATACAAATATTATATTTGAACAAAGAGATAATCAAGTTATATATCAATCAGGTGTTGTTAACTCTAAAGATGATAGTTTAGCAGATCGTCAACTATTAAGTGTTAAAGATATCTATGAATTTGCATCTTGTGTGAAAATTGACGATGTTAAAGACATATTACAAAGACAAATTGACTATAATTTAAAAATAGCAGAAATTGGATTAGTCAATGATTATGGTGCCAATATTGGGAGAGTGTTATTAAATAGTTATGGTGATGATATTATGGTTAAAGTGAAAGCTTATGCTGCGGCTGGAAGTGATGCCAGAATGAGTGGTTGTGAATTACCAGTGGTCATTAATTCTGGAAGTGGTAATCAAGGAATGACTACTTCTATTCCAGTAATTGTTTATGCTAAAGAAAAACAACTTGATCAAGATAAGTTATATCGTGCTTTGATTATTTCTAATCTTTGTACAATTCATCAAAAAACAGGAATAGGAAGATTATCTGCTTTTTGTGGAGCTGTTAGTGCAGGTGTTGGGGCAGGGTGTGGAATTGCTTATTTAGATGATGGCAGTCTGTGTGCTATTGAACATACCTTAGTGAATGCTCTTGCAATTGTATCAGGGATTGTATGTGATGGAGCGAAACCCTCATGTGCCGCTAAAATTGCTGCAAGTGTTGATGCTGGAATATTAGGTTATGCAATGTATCAAAATCATTCTGAATTTAAAGGTGGAGATGGCTTGGTATGTAAGGGAGTAGAGAATACAATCAAAAATATTGGTCGATTAGCTAAAGAAGGAATGAGAGAAACTGATAAAGAGATAATTAAAGTTATGTGTGATTAGGGAGAGATTATGTTGAAAAATAAGAAGAGAATAATATCATGGTTATTAGTATTGACATTAGGGTTGGGGATTGTTGGTTGTGCGCCTAAAGCCAATTCTGCAGAAGTTCGAAAAGAGTTTGATGTATTTGTTGATAGTTTGCCAAGTGAGTTTGTATCATCAGATGATATGAATCTTGAGTTTGTGTTTAAAAATCCACAAAATTATGGTTTTGATGAAGAAATATTGAATTTACCTTATGCAACTAAAGAAGATTATCAAGACAGTGCTAATGATTCAAAAGAATTATTAAAGAAGTTAGATGCATTTTCTTATAAAGATTTAACTTTATCACAACAATTAACTTATGATGTTTTAAAAGATTCATTAAACAGAGGAATAGTAGATGATAAATTCTATTATTTAGATAATAATTATTTAGGGAGTTTTATAGGGTTTCAAGCGCAATTACCGTTATTATTAAGTGAATATACTTTTGAAAGACAAAATGATTTAGATAGTTATTTTCATATCTTAGAAACAAGTCCTGAAGTCTTTAAAAAGTATGCTGATAATGAAAAAGAACGACAAAAACAAAATGTTGGAATGAGTCAAAATATTCTAAATAAAGTTATAGAACAATGTAATAACTTTACAAAAGATAAAGATGTCTTTCTAATTGAAGATATTAATAAAAAAATTGATAAGGTTGAGTTTTTAAATGAACAACAAAAACAAGAAGCCAAAAAGAAAAATGAAGATTTATTAAAGAATAAATATTTAAAAGCTTATACTATTTTAAAAGAAGAATTATCAACCATTAAAGGAAGAACTGATGATGTTGGATTATCTCAATTACCTAATGGTAAAGAATATTATGAATATTTATTAAAAGCAAAAGTAGGAGTTGATGATTCAGTTAAAGATATAAAGAAGTATTTGGAAAAGCAGATTAAAGCTTGTTATGTAGAAATGGCAGGTCTTTCAGTGAAATACCCAAATATAATTGAAGATACTGACTTTGATTCATTGAAGTATACATCATCAACTTCATTTGAAGAAACCATAGATTATTTGTCTCAACAAATAAAGAAAGATTATCCTGAAACAGAGACAATTAACTATAGCGTAAAAACTGTTCCTGATGCAATGAAAGACAATTTTTCACCAGCAGCATATTTACAAGGGAAGATTGATGCTTCGGATGATGAATTAGAACAAATATGGGTAAATGGGAAATTTGATCAAAATCTATTCACAACACTTGCTCATGAAGGGTTTTCAGGGCATATGTATCAACATGTTTATTTTAAGAGATTAAAGTTACCAACAATACGTTATTTGTTAGATTATAATGGATATAGTGAAGGATGGGCTACGTATATCGAAAATAATTCTTATCAATATGCAGAAAATTATCAAGAACAAGAAGGGAAGTTCAAACTTTATCAACTCAATCAAAAGGCTACCGAAGCAATGGTTTGTTTGATTGATATTGGGATTCATTATGAAGGATGGACATATGATGAATATAAAACATATATGAAAGAAAATTTTGGAAGTCTAGAGGAAACTGATCTTAAAGAACAATATGATTTGTTTATTGAAACACCAACTAATTATATGCAATATTATCTATCTGGAATGAGGCTCCAAGAATTACATGATGATGCTAAAAAAGAGCTAGGAGATAAGTTTAAAGAAACTGACTTTAATAAAGTGATTTTAGAAACAGGACCTTCATCATTTGATATCTTAGAAAAACAAGTTCAAAAATATATAGATACAACAAAATAAGATATACCCTATAGATTACATTTTATAGAATGTTATTTATAGGGTATTTTATCTCTTACAAATAATTGAAGAAATTTATAATTATATATGTTATAATAAACGACAGGAGTGTGAAGACAATGGAATATGAAGTTATTCTTGATGATTTTCAAGGACCGTTAGATCTTTTACTACATTTGATTAAAGAAAAAGAAATGGATCTTGAGACATTAGAAGTTTCAGTAATTACTGATCAATATTTAAGTTATATTAATCTTATGGATCCATCTCAATTAGAAACAATGTCTGAGTATCTTGTTATGGCTACACAACTTTTAGAAATGAAGAGTAAGATGTTGTTGCCTAATGAAAAAGTGGAATTAGAAGATGATTATCAAGAAGATCCAAGAGAACAATTGATTAGAAGATTGATTGAATATAAACGCTATAAAGATGTTTTAGATGATATTAGGGAATGTTATGAATATAGAAAAACATTACATACCAAAGCACCTGCTTTAATGGATGATTATGTTGTTGATACATCAGAATTAATACCTGATAATTTAGAAGTTTACGATTTGATTAGAGCTATGCAAAAGATGTTTCAAAGAAAAGCATTATTGACTCCAATGGAGTCAAAGATTGCTCGTGTTGAAATATCTATTGATGATAGAAGTGATGAAATTAGACATTATTTTAAATTACATAAGAATCAAAGAATTGATTTAGAAGATTTGTTTGACGAACCTTCTAAGACTTATTTTGTAATAACATTTTTAGCTATATTGGTATTAGTGAATACAGAAGAACTTGTTATTGAACAGGAAAGTAACTTTGAAAAGATTTATTTGAAGGAGAGATAGAATGGAACATGATGAAATATTAAGCGTGATAGAGGGCATGCTCTTTTTATCGGGGGATGAAGGATTGACCATTAAACAAATCTCATCCGTATTACAAATTAATAAAAAAGATGCTACTGAATATATGGATGAATTGATTCAAGTTGTTAATGAAAGAACGATCAAAGGTATTGAACTTTTAAACTTTGGAGGAGTCTTTAAATTTGCAACGTTATCACAACATCATGAATATTATAAGAGAATGATTGAACAAGCAGAGAACACATTATCTAATGCAGCTTTAGAAACTCTAGCAATCATTGCCTATAATCAACCTATCTCACGTATTGCAATAGAAGAAATTAGAGGTGTTGGTTGTGATGCCATGATTAGAAAGTTAGCAGCCAAGGCTTTGGTAAAAGAAGTGGGTAGAGAAGATACACCAGGTAAACCAATATTATATGGGGTTACTGATGAATTTATGGATGCTTTCTCTTTAACATCTTTAGCAGAATTACCAGAATTAAAAGAAATCAAAGCAGATTTTGATCAAGAAGATATATTTAATACGAAGTATACAGAAGATTTACTTCAAGATAATCAAGATATTCAAGAAGAGCAATAGCTCTTTTTTTTATGAAAAACATTTGACACTTCAGTTAGCATATGCTAACATACATTTGAGTTAGTCTTTGCTAACGTAGGAGGTTGATATGTTTGATAGACGATTATTAAAAGAAATACCTGAGAGTAAACAATATGTACAAAAGCAGGTTGTATATCAATGGCTAGCATTGATTATGAATATTATCAATACAATTCTTATAAGTGTATTGTGTGTAAGTGTTGTACGTAAAGATTTTGTTTTATTAGATTATAGTGTTCTTTTTATAGGTATTATTGTTTGTTTATTCATAAGAGCTTATCTTTTAAAGAAAGCTAATCAATGTTCTTTTTTAGGAGCTAGTTTTGTAAAGAAAATGATGCGTCAAAGGATATTGCGTAAAGTGATATGTTTATATAATCATTATCAAGAGAATGTTTCTACGGGAGAATTATTACAATTATCTGTAGAGGGTATTAATCAATTAGAAACTTATTTTGGTTTGTATTTGCCACAATTATTTTATAGTTTACTTGCTCCAATAACATTATTTATTGTAGTTTCATTTATTGATTTTATAAGTGCATTGGTATTATTTATTTGTGTACCTTTGATTCCAATTTCGATTATCTTAGTTCAAAAGTTTGCGAAAAAGTTATTATCTAAATATTGGAGTAGTTATACAACACTAGGGAATAGTTTTTTAGAGAATCTTCAAGGATTAACAACTTTAAAGATTTATCAAAGTGATGAATTTAAACAACAACAAATGAATAAAGAAGCAGAGAACTTTAGAAAAATTACAATGAGAGTCTTAATTATGCAATTGAATAGTATTAGTATTATGGATATTGTTGCTTATGGTGGGGCAGGACTGGGAAGTTATTTTGCGATTACTCATTATATGAATGGAAGTATTGGTTTGTTTGGTGCTTTGTTTATTATTTTAATGTCTTTTGAATTTTTTATTCCCTTAAGACAATTAGGTTCGTTCTTTCATATTGCAATGAATGGTATTGCTGCTAGTGATAAGATTATGAAAATCTTAGATATAAAACAAGAACAATTAACACAAGTCCTAAAACAAGAAGCTATTGATATTCAAGTATCATCATTATCTTTTCAATATAATGATGATAGAAAGATTATTGAAGATATATCTTTTGTGGTTAAACCACATCAGTTTGTTGGGATTGTAGGAGAAAGTGGTAGTGGTAAAAGTACAATAGCAAAGTTATTAATGGGTATGTATAAACATTATGATGGTGAAATTATGATTCAAAATCAAAATAGAAAGATTATAAATGATGATTCATTTTTAAAACGTTTTGTATATATTACGCATGAGCCTGCTATTTTTAAAGGGACATTAAGGGATAATCTTATATTTAATCAAGATATATCTGATGATGATATTTGGAAAGCTTTAAAGAAAGTTTGTTTAGATGAGTATTTTAAGAATCAAGATGGTTTGAATACTTTGATTTTAGAGGGTGGTAGTGATTTAAGTGGTGGACAAAAACAACGTCTTAATTTAGCAAGAGCATTGTTAAAAGATAGTGATGTTTATATTTTTGATGAAGCAACAAGTAATATCGATATAGAGAGTGAAGAAAACATTCTATCAGTTATTCAAGAACTTGCTCGTCAAAAAACAGTGATTATGATTACCCATCGTTTAAGTAGTGTGAGTTTGTGTGATCAAATATTAGTTATGAAAAATGGATGTTTGATTGAACAAGGAACACATCAAGAGTTACTTGCTCATCAACAGACCTATGCAAATTTATTATTAAAGCAAAGTGAATTGGAGGTTTTTCAATATGAGTAATACAAAAGTTATACTAAGACTTATCAAATTAATAAAACCATTAACAATACCAATGATATTTGCTGTTATAATGGGGGTATTAGGTTTTGTATGTGCAATAGCAATTCCAGTTTTATCAGTTATGGCATTATTACAAATTGCTGGAATGTATGCTCATCTGGATTTATCTATTATTCTTTATATATTAATAATAATTGCTATTTTAAGAGGGGTTTTACATTATATTGAACAAGCATGTAATCATTATATTGCCTTTAAACTTTTAGCTGTTATTCGGGATCATGTATATACTGCATTAAGACGCTTAGCACCAAGTAAACTTGATGGTAAAGACAAAGGAAACTTAATTTCACTTATAACAAATGATGTTGAGTTATTAGAAGTTTTTTATGCTCATACAATTTCGCCTGTTATTATAGCGATTTTAACATCTTTGATTATGTTGAAATTCTTTGCTCATATTCATATTGTTACAATGGTGATTGCAGCTATTGGTTATGTATGTATGGGTGTGGTTATACCATTCTATGTTCATAAAAAAGGGATGAAGATTGGGAATACATATCGTCATAAAGTCGGTGAATATAGCAGTTCTGTTTTAGAGACATACAGAAATATGACAACAATCTTACAATATCAAATGGGTTCTTATACCCAAGAAAAAATAAATAAACAAAGTGAAGATTTAGAACAAACTCAAGGCTTAATGAAAGAGATAGAGATAACTCAAATTATCAGTTCACAAACTATTATTATATGCTTTGCTATGCTTATGTTTATAACTCTTTCGTTATTGGATGTTAGTGGCTTTAGAATTATTATGGCAACTGTCTTGATGTTATCTAGTTTTGCTCCTGTATTAGCTCTTTCTGCACTTGCTAATCACTTATTGACAACCTTAAGTAGTGGTAGACGTGTTTTGGAATTGTTAGATGAAAAGGAAATTATTCAAGATGTTTATTCTCAAGATGAAAAAACATTTGGTGATATTCAAACAACAAGTTTAAGTTTTGCTTATGATGATGAAATCATATTGAGTGATATTGATTTAACGATTCCCCAAAATCAAACAACAGGTATTATTGGTAAGAGTGGTAGTGGTAAATCTACATTGTTAAAACTTTTAATGCGTTTCTATGATCCTATACAAGGGGAAATAACTATTGATTCTCATGATTTAAAAACGATTAATACATCGCAAATGCGACAATTCTTTGCTTATGTGACACAAGATACTGTTCTTTTCCATGATTCAATTTATAACAATATTAAAATTGCTAGATTAGATGCATCAAAAACAGATATTATAGAAGCTTGTCAAAAAGCAAATATTCATGAATTCATTATCGGTTTACCAAATGGATATGAGACAACTGTAGCTGAACTTGGATCATCACTATCTGGTGGTGAAAAACAGAGAATAGCTTTAGCAAGGGCGTTTTTAAGTCATGCTCCTTGTATATTATTAGATGAACCAACAAGTAATCTAGATGTTATTAATGAGGGAATTATTCTTCGTTCATTATTAAATCAAAAGGACAAAACAATAGTTATGGTTTCGCATCGTCCTTCAATTATGAAAATTGCTTCTCATGTTATATCTATGAATCAAGGAAGATTAAGTTAATGAATATTGAAAAGAAAAGACAAAGAGAAGTAGATATCGTCACTTTCATGATTCACCTTTATTATAAAAAGCATCAAGATTTAAATCATGAATATCAAGGATTATTAAATTATGCAGTTAAAAGAATAGAGAAGTGTCCGATGATGGAGAAAAAGACATTTTGTAGTCAATGTCCTATTCATTGTTATGATAAGAAAATGCAAGAGAAAATAAAAAAAGTCATGAAATATAGTGGTCCTAGAATGATGCTTTTTCATCCTTTGTTAACTATAAAACATGCACTTAAAATATAGGGAGAACTTATGAAATATATTTATATGGTTTTGGGTTTTATTTGTTTTGTTTTAGGTGCGATTGGAGTTCTTTTGCCAATTATACCAACGACACCATTTTTATTGGCAGCAGCATTCTTATTTGCACGTAGTTCAAAGAAAGTGAATGATTGGTTTGTAAATACAAAAATATATCAAAATCATCTTGATTCATTTGTTCGTGAAAGAGCTATGACACTTAAAAGTAAAGTTATGATTCTTAGCTTTGCAAGTATTATGTTGGCATTTCCGCTTTTGTTATCGGATAATATTTATTTAAGGATTTTTATTGTTTGTTTGTATATATGTAAATACTATTACTTTATTTTTAAAATCAAAACAATACAAGTATCTATATAGAAAAAGAAAAAAGCACATTACTGTGCTTTTTTGGCTAACCGATTAGATTACTGTTACGTTAGCAGCTTGTGGTCCTCTATCTCCTTCAACGATGTCGAATTCAACAGCTTGACCTTCTTCTAATGTTTTGAAACCATCAGTTTGGATTGCAGAGAAATGTACGAATACATCTTTTTCGTCACCTTCAACAGTGATGAAACCGAATCCTTTATCAGATTTAAACCATTTTACTTTACCTGTACTCATTTATGAAGTACCTCCTTAAATATTTGCAAAAAACCATACTTCATTTTTAAACTTACTATTAAATCTTGGCAGAATTATTAATATTTTTGAAAATTACGTTTTGTGTTTCTTTGCTTCCTACATTATATCATAGTCTTTGTTTGATGACAAGTTATTGTTGACTTTAGAGTATATTGGGGTATCATTTGTATAGATAAGAAAAAGGAAGGTAAAAATATGATAGAAAAATATGCAGAACTTATTGTGA
>JAVWHX010000028.1:0-28465 GCA_036639875.1 Coprobacillus sp. | reverse complement strand
CCCCTCGGAATTGTAGACCGAAGGGTTAACCCCACACTAAATTAAATTTCGATTAATAGTATTACTCGTTTTTAGTGGAATCATTATATTCAAGTGATAACCAAACAGAGCATTAAACCCATAGTAAATAGCACGATTAAATCTTATCAGATTTAGTCGTTTTTTGATTTTTTAAGCAAATTTAAATAGTTAGTTTTATTTAAATTCGAATATTAATGAAAGTAAGTTAAAATTAATAAAGTGCATTTATTTATCTAAGATATAAGTATAATGAGGTCATTGTAAGTATACAGATATGAATTATATAAATTTATTTTATTGCACCCTAATCCAAGATGTGGCGTAATGTTAATAGTAAATAATTATTTGCTTTTTTATTCTAAAAATTAGCTACAAAAAAAATGTTATAAGAATAGACATTTATATTAGTAAAAGTGTATAATCAATTAGCTACGATAATAAATAAGAATAGTTGATAAAGTATTTGTAGGCGTTAACTGAAAAAAGTAGCCAATCAAAGGAGAAGCATCAATGAATGACAAAGAGTATTATTGTAATCTCACTGCATTATTTTGGCGATATTATTTACTAGAACCAACTCAGGACCATTTTGAAGAAATATTCTCTTATTTATCAGAAGAACTCGTAATAATAGGAACTGGGAGACATGAATTTTATACAGATTTTAACCAAATTTTAAAGAATATGAGTGAAAACCAAATTGAGGCTATATCCGTTAATTTTCAAGTACTTGATGAATGGTATGAATGTCTTAGGATAGATCAGGAAGTATTTCTTGTTTATGGTGGAATTTGGGTACGCCAACAAGGACAACTAGAAGATAAATCACTCATTGAGATGGACACAAGATTCAGTGTTATATATCGTAAAAAGGGTGACAAGTCTGAAGTTATTCATATTCATCACTCAATCCCATACGCAGAGCAGCAACAAGGAGAATACTATCCTAAAACATTAAGTGAAAAAGCAAAAGTAGCAATGAATCTAGCAGAGAAGTTCAAGCGACAATCTGAGTTGGATTTAATGACAGAAGTTTATAACAATGTGTCTTTTAAACATCATGTTATTCAACACATGAGAACAAAGGACAATGGAACTTTATATTTGTTTGATCTTGACTATTTTAAGTCAGTTAATGATACTTATGGACATGCTACTGGTGATTTATTGCTGATAGAGTTTTCACGTTTATTAAAAGAAGTTTTTTATCAAAATGCTGTGATTGGCAGAGTAGGTGGTGATGAATTTGCCGTTCTCGAATACATTCCAGTAGAGAAAGAATCTGTCATAAAAAAAATAAATCAAATGCAAAAAGCATTTAATAATGCTGCCAAAGGGATTCTTATTCAAAGCTCATCTAGTTTTTCTGTTGGCATAGTATCTGTGACAGATCAACAACGGTTATTTGATAATCTTTTTTCAAATGCGGATAAAGCTCTTTATAGTGCGAAAAAACTTGGACGTAAAACAGATTTTTGGTATTGTGATTAAGATTCAAACATAAATTAAAAGTGAATTAAATCTAATGGAAAATATTATATTTATTAGTCTTAGCTAGAAAGTTTAGATAACTTTCTAGTTTTTCTTATTTCTTAGATAATAAAAATAAATATTATTTAATTTTTCTGTATATTTCGATTTTGCACAAAGGTAAGCAAAACACAAACAAGTCATTAGGAAACAACGGATAAAGTTACTAATTAATATAAGAAATATCAAGCTAAGAAAATAAATGATGTTGAGAAAGACTTCTTAAACATAACAAATGTACTTAAGAAAATATTTAATCATTGCATTAACATCGATATGATAGCAGTTGTTGATATCATTTTTTATAATTTCACTATTATTAGTATTAGAAAAAATTAATTAGAGCAAGGTATAATAGGAAAACAACATGTTAATATGGTATTCAATTATTAAGATTTAGTTGTTGCAAATTTTGCAACAACTATAATAGATAATAACGAATATGTAAAGGTGTTCATTTTTTTGTTATAATACGAATAAGATATTGCTTTAATGAAAGGATATATTATATGAATGCATTTGTATTGATAATTCCATTGTTATTGATTAGATATGGACTTCCTCTTTTCTATGATAAGTCTGCTTTAGTACGTGCATCACATTATCCTACATTTCCAAGGGAAAGAGAAATATTTTTAGTTATATATCAACTTTGTACATGTTTGTTATTAATTATTCCGTTCTTCTTAAAGATAAGTTCTTATTCTATTATTGGAATAAGTATATATACTTTAGGAATTATTATATTAATCGTATCTACAATTCATTTTTCAAAACCAAATAGTCAAAATCTAAATTCAAATGGAATATATAGATTATCTAGAAATCCAATGTATGTAGGATATTTTATATACTTTCTGGGTTGTGTTTTTATGACAGAATCAATTCTATTATTTATAGTTTTAATGTTATTTCAGATATCATGTCATTGGTTAATACTGGAAGAAGAAAAATGGTGTATAAATAAATTTGGTAATCAATATATAGAATATATGAAAAAAGTAAGAAGATATTTTTAGTGAGGTATGAAAATGAAAACTCAAATATTTACAATTGAACAGCTTGAAAGTATTGAAACAACAATAAAATCATTTCTAAACTATGTTCAAGAACATGATAAAAAATCTCTTCCTCAGTGTTTTGATTTCTGTAGATTAATTGTTAAAAATATAGATATATGTAAAAATGATAATTATGCAGATATAAATAGCTTAAGTAAGTATATTATTCAAGACTGGAAAAGTGCAACATCTCCTCGTATAGGATTACAAGAATATTATATTTCAAATGATAGTTTTGAGACTCAAAAAGAGATAAATAATCAAATTAATCAATTTATACAGACTATAAATCAATATATAAATATTTGATAATTAGAGGGGTTTATAAATAAAAAAGTAATTAAACTTATCATGTGTTATAATGCATATAACGAATGTCGTTACAAAGTTATGGGGTACCCATACAATTTCTCTTAAATGTGGAGAGCTTAACAACCAACTCATATATAAACGAATATTGAAACAGTACAAACCTATATTTGTATTGTTTTCTTTTTTCTAAAGAAAACAAAGCTTTCGTACATGAAAAAAGGAGAAAGTTTACTATGAAAAAAATGTTAACGATTGGTTTTGTGAGAAGTGAAAAATTGTATGAAAAAAGAATTGCAGTATTACCATGTGATATAGAAAAGGTTATTCATAAAGATTGTCTATATTTTGAAAAAGGTTATGCTGCTGATTTCTTTATAAGTGATGAAGAGTATACAAGGCTAGGATGTCATATTGTTGATAAACAAGAAGTACTTCAACAAGATATTATTTGTGATACAAAGATTGGTGAAGCAACCTATTTAAATCAATTAAAAGATGAAACAACTATCTTTGGTTGGATTCATGCTGCAGCAAATCAAAATCTTACCAATATGCTTGTTGAAAAAAAGATGACATGTTATGCATGGGAAGATATGTACGAGGATGAACGGCATACATTTTGGGAAAATAATCGAATTGCTGGTGCAGGAGGTGTTTTGAATGCATTGCAATATTGTGGATTTCTAGCACAAGGATGCCAGGCAGCAATTATCGGAAGAGGTGATACAGCAATGGGGGCTTATCAAATCTTAAGCCAACTTGGAGCAAATGCACGTATGTATAATAGAGAACAAGAATATTTATTTAAGAAAGAATTACATGAATTTGATATTATTGTGATGGCAGTACGTTGGGATACAATGCATGATGACTATTTGATTTCAATTGATGATTTTCATCATATTAAGAAAAGTGCTATTGTTGTTGATGTCAGTGATGATGTTGATGGTGCTATTCAAAATAGTGTTTCTACAACAATTAAAGAAGCTATTTATTTTAGAGAAGAAAGGATGGTTTATTCTGTAGGGAATGTTCCAAGTATATTCTTTAAAACTGCAACACAAGGTATTTCAAAGGCAATATTTAGCTATTTTGATTCTTTAATAGAACAAGATAATAATGAAGTATTAAAGCAATCACTTATTATTCATCATGGAGAGATTATAGATAAAAATATTTCTAACTATCAAAATAAAAACAATATTTAAAAGAGTTTTACTTTAAGTATGAAATGATTTGTTTATATAGGATAACTATAGTAAAATAGGAAAAAGGAAAATAAGTGAGGTATATAAATGAGTAGAAATTATCCAAAAATAACAATATCAAAAGAAGGTGAAACATGGCTAAATAAAGGGCAAATGTGGATGTATAGCAATAATGCTGAATATATAGATGAAACAATAGAGAATGGTGAATTGGTTGATATAACAACAACCAATAATCAATATATGGGAACAGGTTTCATTTCTAAGAATAGTCATATTACAGTACGTATTCTATCTAAAGATAAGAATGAAATTATTGATAGAAACTTCTTTAAGAAAAGAATTCAATTTGCATATGATTTCCGTAAGACTTTAGAAGGAGATAATATTACAAATTGTAGATTAATATTTGGTGAAGCAGATGAATTACCAGGATTAATAATAGATAGATATAATGATATCTTAGTCAGTCAAATTAGTTCTTATGGTTTAGATAAAATCAAAGATATGTTATATGAAGTTGTATTAGAAGTTTTACAAAGTGATGGACAAGATGTCAAAGGGATCTATGAAAGAAATGATATTAAAGTACGTGAAAAAGAAGGTTTGCCTTTAGAAAAAGGATATTGGAAGAATGCTCAATTACCTACGACAACAGTAATTAATGAAAATGGACTTAAGTTAAATGTAGATGTAGAGAATGGACAAAAAACAGGATATTTCTTAGACCAAAAAGAAAACAGAGTTTTACTTAGAAAGATGTCACATCGTAAAAGTGTTTTAGATTGCTTTAGTCATACTGGTGGATTTGCTTTAAATGCTGCTTATGGTCATGCAAAAAGCGTTGTTGCAGTTGATGTATCACAAACAGCTTTAGATCAGGGATATGCTAATGCAAAACTCAATAATCTGCAAGATCGTATGTCTTTTGTAAAAGCAGATGTCTTTGATTATTTAGATGAATGTGAAAAAGGTAAATATGATATTATTGTATTAGATCCACCAGCATTCACTAAATCTAGAAGAACAATTAATAATGCTTATAATGGATATAAAAGAATTAATATGCAAGCAATGAAGTTATTAAGAAATGGTGGTTATCTTATAACGTGTAGTTGCTCACGTTTTATGGAAATAGATAACTTTGAAAAGATGTTAAGAGAATCTGCACAGGAAAGTGGAGTTGCTCTTAAGCAAGTTTCTGTCACTCAACAAAATCATGATCATCCTATTTTATGGACAATGGAAGAAACTTCTTATTTGAAATTTTATATATTTCAAATTATATAACTAAAGTATAGTAAAGAAATAAATGGAGTAAATAAAAAGAGTTCATTATGAACTCTTTTTATTTGCTTGAAATAGATTAAATGATATTCCAAAATATAAGGCAGGAAAGATAAGTTTTGAAACCTTAGTCATAAACTCATCTTCTCTATTTATAATAAATAGAAAAACAAACATACAAATAATTGCAAGTGCACTTACAATCATACATATCTTAACTTTATCTGTTTTGACAAATAGAATAGCACATATTCCCATGCTTGCTTGTAGTATTATATATATAACAGGTTCAAGAAGATATATCCATAATGGTTCAGTTAATTGGACTTCTCCACTTTGTATTTTGATTAAACTCATAACAAGAATAACAGTTAGAAAAGCAGCTATGACTAAACAGAATAAACCTAACCCTTTTAATAACTTTTGATAATCAGTTGTACTTTTATCCATAAAACACGTCCTCCTATACCTATGATAACATGATATAAAAGTTATTGATATATAAAAAGAATTGTTTAAAAAAGGGGAGTATAGTAAAATAAAGGAAATAGTGTAATAAGAAAATGAAGAGGATCTATTATGGTTGATATTGTATTTATGGTATCTATTTTTGATTTGATAGAAAGTGATGAATTCATCGAGATATGTCATAAACTAAAGATTCAATTAGATTGTCATTGGTTAGAAGAAAAGTATGATAGCTATCCTAGAGGACAAGGGAATGTAGTACTTTTTCAATCAAAAGAAGATTCAGGTTTTCTTTGTTTGGACTTATTTCAAGAACAAACAGACCAAAATGAAATGGTTAAAATAGGAATTCGTTGTAAACAAAGTGAAAAAGAAGAATTACTAAAACCAATTATGAGTATATATGATAACGTTATTGTTAAGAGTTTAGATGTAAAAGTAGGTATCGGACTTTTAAATAATGATATAGATATATCACATTATCCTAAAGTTATTCCTACAATAACCTATATTGATGAAAAAGAAGTTTATGAGTATAGACAATACTTAGAAATCTATGAATAGATATTTATTATAAAAAAATTATTTAGGAGAATACAGTGAATAATAAAGAAGGATACATTGCAATATGGTTAGGTTATTTTGTTTCTGAAGAAGTATTTAATGAATATATAAAAAGACATTATGAATACGATGATGAGATAGAGGATATTGATTCAGATTTTGAGAAAGATTTTGATTTAAAATATTATGATAGAGATATAGTAGAAGCATCTATTCTTAAACAAGATTCAAATACTTTAAAAGATTTATTTAAGGGATCTTCATATCTAGAAGACTACATAGAAACAATAACAGATAATCATTTATATAAATATAATGTCATTATTAGAATCTATGACTATAAGTATGAAGGCGAAAAAAAGAATATTGTACATAATGAAAATATATTAAATTTTTATGAGAATATTGAGTATGAAAAAGTTAATGACTTTAGATGGTTATTATGATTGGAGGAATAAGATATGGAGTTACATCCAAAGATTAAAGAGGCATTGATTGAAATGAACTTTATCGAAAGATACCAGAAGTTATCTGATTCTTTTGATAATGTGAGAACATCAATGGATCAAAGATTAATATATATAGATGGTGAGGTAATTATGGATATCTTAGAAGAACAAGGATATCCAGCAACTTTTGAATCGAAAGAAAAATTTTTTAAGATAAAAGAACAAAAAATAAATGAGTATACTTTTGGTTTTCATATTGCATTAGATGGTGGGATGGTAGAGTTGATATGGGTTGTTTGGGAAAATGATGAGCTTCTTTTAGGATCTCCTTGGGCTGTTTATTCTAGAAGACTTATTGATATCAATTATAGAATTAAGAAACCTATATTTAAAGACTATGATGATTTTGAAGACATAATGATAATAGCATTTAAAATGTTTGAAGATTTTAAAACAGTGATTATATCAAAATGATATTTTCTTTTATTATTTAAGTTGGTTATTATATCGATACATTGTATAATTTATAAAGGTTAAGTATAATATATAAGAATAGGAGGGATTGATATGGATTACATCTTGAAACAGTATGATATTGACCTATTGTTTTTTAGTATGAAAAATACAAATAATGGATTAGAAATTCATATCCAATCTGTAAATAAAGAGAAAGAACACTTATTACCATTAGATTTAGAGATTAATAACGAATCATTAAAAAAATGGTTGCAAAAAAGAACTATACCAAGAAATAGAGCATATGTTTCTAATTTTTTATCAAAATTAGGATTAAATGAAAGAGATACAAAGGGCATTATAGAGATATGTCAAGGCTTATCATTAAATGATTCATACTGGATTGTTTTTAGTGACTGTAAAGATAAATATGAAGATAAAAACCTTTATACTAACTCACTTAATAAAAATATTGCTTCAATAGCATTCACTGGATATGGAAGTTATACAAAATCAACATTTCGTTCTTCACCCGAATTTACAACTAATGGGATGCTAGCAAAATCTTGGAGGAGAATTGATAATAAAACACTCTTGTATAAGTCTGGAACAGAAGGTTTTGCGAATAGTGGCTTAGAACCTTATTCTGAATTCTATGCTAGCCAAATTGCAGAAACTATGAATCTTCATTATGTAAAATATAATTTATCTAAATGGAAGAACAGAGTATGTTCAACTTGTGAATTGTTCACAGATATTGATACATCATTTATAGCTATTGGAAGATTGGTTAAAAGTGGAGGGATAGATGCAATTATAGCGTTTTATAAAGAACTAGGCGAAAATTACTATCAAGAACTTATAGATATGTTTGTTTTTGATGCAATTATTCTAAATGAAGATCGTCATCTAGGAAACTTTGGGTTATTAGTTAATAATTGTACAAATACTATCGTCCAAGCGGCGCCAATATTCGATAATGGATTATCATTATTGTGTTATGCGATGGATGACGATATTCAAAATTTTCAAGAGTATGCTAGTACAAGAAAACCAGTATTATATCAAGACTTTATTGAATATATAAAACCAATGATTTCAAACAGGCAAAAGGAAATGATTAGAAAATTACTAATATTTGAATTTGATAAAAATACAACGTATAAACTACCAAACAAAAGATTAAAAGCTTTAGAGGAACTTATTCATCTAAGAGCAAAGCAATTATTAGAATAGAATTATTCATTATGAGTAGTTCTTTTTTATAATACTTATAAAGCATAATCAAGAATAGAATATAAGTATTAGACATAATACAGATAAGTAGTTAAAATGAATATGACGATAAGGAGGAGAATGACATATGAAAACAATATTAAAAAGTAAGAATGGACAAGCAATTGCATATCCAACAGAAAAGATAAAGAAGGATGCATTTGATGAAATTAATTCAACTGAGATAAGGTGGTTAAGCAGCGCTGGTATTATGATAAATAGTCATGGGACAACACTTATGATTGATCCATTACTTGAAGGATTTGATATGCCTTTATTAGTGGAAATGCCAATTCTACCAAATGAAGTTCCTAGTCTTGATGCAGTTCTTATTACTCATTGTGATAACGATCATTTTAGTAGACTCACATGTCAAGACTTAAAGGATGTTTGTCAGTCTTATCATGGACCACATTATGTTGCTGAACTTATGAAAGAAGATGGACTTGATGGAGTAGGTCATAATATAAATGAAACATTTGAATTGGGAAGTCTAAAGATTAAACTTACACCTGCTGATCATGCTTGGCAGAATGAAAAAGAAAAGTATAGAAAATTAAGAGAGTATAAGTTTGAAGATTATTGTGGTTATTGGATAGAAACAATAGAGGGAAATATCTGGTTACCTGGAGATTCTCGCTTATTAGATGAACATCTTCATATGGAAGAACCTAAAGCTATATTGTTTGATTTTTCTGATAATGTATGGCATATTGGATTAAAGAATGCTATTAAACTTGCAAATGCTTATCCAAATAGTGATCTCTTGTTGATTCATTGGGGAAGTGTAGATGCTGCTGATATGAATGCGTTTAATGGAAATCCAGAAGATTTGTATAATGAAGTTGTAAATCCTGAAAGAATAAAAGTGTTAGCACCAGGTGAGAAGTATATATTAAAATAATCGATTATGAATTATAATATAGGTATGTAAAAATAAAGGAGAGCATATATGGAATATGTTAAATTAGGAAATACTGGATTAGATGTATCAAAGATATGTTTAGGTTGTATGGGATTTGGTGATCCTGAAAAATGGGTTCATTCTTGGGTGTTAAATGAAGAAGAATCAAGAGTTATTATAAAGAAATCATTAGATTTAGGTATTAATTTCTTTGATACTGCTAATGTTTATGGTTTAGGAGCTAGTGAAGAAATCTTAGGAAGAGCACTTAAGGATTTTGCAAAAAGAGAAGATATAGTGATTGCTACTAAGATAAGTGAAAAGATGCGTGATACACCTCAAGGTGTAGGTCTTTCTAGAAAAGCAATTATGTATGAAGTTGATGAATGTTTAAAAAGATTAGGAACTGATTATATTGATTTGTTATATATACATAGATGGGATTATAATACACCTATTGAAGAAACAATGTGTGCTTTAAATGATTTAGTAAGAAGTGGTAAAGTTCTTTATTTAGGTGCATCATCAATGGCTGCTTGGCAATTCCAAAAAGCACAATATGTAGCAGAGAAGAATGGTTGGACAAAGTTCTCAGTTATGCAGGGACATTATAATTTATTATATAGAGAACTAGAAAGAGAAATGAACCCATTATGTTTTGATATGGGTGTGGCTTTGGTTCCATATAGTCCTTTAGCTGCGGGTAGATTAACAAGAGATTGGAATAGTGATACAAAACGTTCACAAGAAGATAAAGTAGCAAAATTAAAGTATGATGTTACTGAAGAAACTGATAGAAAGATTGTTGAGAGAGTAACCCTTATAGCTGATAAATATGATGTAACAAGAGCTCAAGTTGCGATGGCATGGTTATGGGCTAAAGGAATTACTGCACCAATTATTGGTGTAACAAAGGAAAAGTATTTAGATGATTTTATTGGAGCATTAGATGTAAAACTAACAGCGGAAGATATTCTTTTATTAGAAGAATATTATGTTCCTCATCGTATTATGGGACATAAATAAAATAAAACAGTATTTGAGTTTATTACAAAGTATAAATAGATATATAAAAGAAACCACCTCATAACAAAATGAGATGGTTTTTATTTTTGAAACAAATACAAATAATCTTGATAACCTTTTTCCTCCATTTGATCTTTAGGAATAAAGATTAATGATGCACTATTAATACAATATCTTAAACCACCTTTATCTTGTGGTCCATCAGTAAAAACATGACCAAGATGAGCGTCACCAGTTTTACTTCTTACTTCTGTTCGATTGATACCAAGAGAAGTATCTCTTAATTCTTTAATTACTTTTCTTTCTATTGGTTTACTAAAACTTGGCCAACCACATCCAGAATCAAACTTATCAGTAGAAACAAATAGTGGTTCATCAGTTGTCACATCAACATAAATACCTTCTTCAAAAGCATCCCAATAAATATTTTCATATGGCCTTTCAGTAGCATTTAATTGAGTAACTGAATATTGTTCATCCGATAAAGAATTCTTCAATTCCTCTTTATCCTTCTTTGAAAATCTCTCTTTTGCTTGTTTTGCTTCTTCAAATTGAAAAGCAGGAATATGACAATAACCATGAGGATGCTGATCTAAGTACTTTTGATGATACTCCTCAGCAAGATAAAAATTATCTAAAAGAGAACATTCCACAGCAATATCCCTCTTTATTTTATCTTGAAGTAATTGTAATGATTGTTTAATGACCAGCAAATCATTCTTATCAATATAATAAACACCAGTACGATATTGATTTCCAATATCATTTCCTTGTCTATTTATAGAAGTAGGATCAATCACCTTATAAAACATATCTAATAAAAAAGATAATGAAACAATATCTTGATCATATACTACATGAACACATTCAACAAAATCAGTAGTGTGATTACAAACCTCTTCATAAGTTGGATTTTCTTTATTTCCATTCGCATAACCAACTTCAGTTTCTATAACTCCTTGAATACAAGAAAAGTATTTTTCAACACCCCAAAAACAACCACCTGCAAAATAAATATCATGTCTTTTCATAATATCAACTCCATTCATATTTTCATTATAGACTTATCAATTTTTTTAATCCAATAATATGCCTATAAACAAAAGTTAATTAAAGTAATTAGGCATGGACTAGATAGAATTATTGATTTTATTAGATATAAATTATTCAAATATATTGGTGATGAAACAAGAGTAAGGCTATTGCTTTCATAATTTATTTTACCTATAATATTTATATAACTTATGTTATGAAGAGGCTACTTACAAATAAGGGCGAGGAGATGTCAGTATGAAAAAAAAGGGAAAATATATTTTTAGTATAGTAGTTATGATGACTTTAGCAATTTGTTATTTAGGAGTTCCAGTTTATTCGGCTGAGATACCTACTAGTAATCAAGTTAAAATTGAAATCATACATACAAATGATATTCATGGGCGTAGTGCATATAGTGAAAAAAATAGTGTTTTTGGATTTGAGAAACTAGCAAGTTATGTAAAAAAACAAAATGCTGACTTAGTAATAGATGCTGGAGATTTGTTTCATGGACAAGCTTTTGCTACATTAGAACAAGGAGCAAGTATTGCAGAACTAGTGAAATCTGTAGGGTATGATGTTATTGTTCCTGGTAATCATGATTGGAATTACGGACAGGATCAACTCAAAGCGCTAGGTAAGCAATCTGGGGCTTCATTACTTGCTGGAAACATAATAAAAGATGGAATAGCTTTCTTTGAAAATGATGGAACTTACACTAAAATAGTGGATGGAGTCAAAATTGGTGTTATAGGCGTATTTGATCAAGATATCAAAGATGATACTGCTCCTCGGAATATAAGTGGCTTAGATTTTTTAAATGATGCAAAAAAAGCAAGTGAATTAGCAAATAAGTTACGAGGAGAAGGGTGTGAAATTGTATTAGGAGTTTCTCATCAGTTAGACTGTGAAGCATTTATTAGTCAAACAAGTGGGATTGATGTACTTATTGCAGGACATGAACATACAGTATCGAATAAAGATTATCAAAATGTTGATGGAAAGAAAGTTAAAGTAGTAGAAACAGGAAGCTATTTTCAAAATGTTGGATCCCTTACTATAACTTATAATACTGAAAATGATAGTATTCTATCTATAGATGAAAGCTTATTAAGTATAAAAGATGCAAAAGCACTTACATCTGATTTGGGTGTGACACAACTTTTAAGTCATATTAATCAGCGTCAACAAGGAAAACTTGAGGATATAGTAGGAACAACTGGATATGAAATAGATGGTCGATGGGAAACATTACGTATTCAAGAAACTGGGATGGGACGACTAGTTACAGCTGCGTACTTAAAGGAAACAGGAGCTGATATTGCATTTGAAAATGCAGGAGGTATTCGAATAGGAAGAAAGCTCTCAGCAGGGAATATCACTTATAGAGATGTTATTGATATAGCTCCTTTTGGAAACTATATAGTGACTAAGCAAGTAACTGGAAAAGCAGTAAAGTCAATTCTAGAAAAATCTATTGAAATAGGTATTCAGAATAAGAAATCTTATGATGAATGGATTAAAACAAATTCAGATAATGTTTCTTGGCCAAATGATAATGGGAATTACCTTCAGTTTGGAGGATTAAATGTCATATATGATATAGATAAACCAATGGGGGAAAGGGTTATATCAGTGAAAGTTGGTAATCAAGATTTAGATCTTAATAAGCTATATATCATTGCTACAAATAATTATATCTCTGAAGGAAAGACATATAGTGAATTAGCAAATATTCCTGAATTTAACCAATATGCTGCTTGTGATGAAGCTTTAACTCGATTTATACAGTTAGGACAAATAAGTGTTGATCGGGCAGTATCCACAATAGGTATAAAACAAAAAGAACTAGAAAAAGAGGTTGAAAAGGAATCAAGTAATCCCAAAAACACCCAATCAATTCCTGAAACAGGTGATAATATTTCTTTGGTTTCTGCTATTGGATCAATTGTTTCATCTGGTGCAATTGTTTATATATGGAGTAGTAAGCGTACACTATTACACTAAGGTAAAAGTATCTCATACTTTAAATTCATAAATAATATTGATTCTATATTTACAACGAAAATTTTGAAAGAGTAATAATATATTTGTTATAGAAAAAGAGAGATTAAACTTTTCAGCTTAATCTCTTTTTAATCTGTAATAGAATAATTTAAATGTTTAGATTTTTTAACACGATACATAGCTCTATCAGCAAGACTAAATAGATGAGCAAATGTTGTATTTTCACTCTGAGTTGTACTAACACCAATACTGATATCAATATTGAAAGGTTCAAAATTATTGATTTTTATTGGTGAACAAACATATTCCATCAAAAGATTACAACGTTCTTCAATAACTTGATAATCATTATTAAATTTCATAAAAATAATAAATTCATCTCCACCAATACGACCAATAATATCGCTTTCACGGAACATATTCTTAAGTCTTAATGATACAGTTTTAAGTACAATATCACCTATATAATGACCATAAGTATTATTAATTTCAGAAAAGTTATTAACATCTAAAATAAATAATGCAAAATACCTATCAGGATTATTTTTTAATAATAAAGATATAAGTTTTTCTGAAGTTGCCTTATTGATAAGTCTTGTTAATTTATCATATTGTGAACTTTGACTTTTCATATCTTCTTTATACTGATAATCAATATTTACAATTTTGCCATCAATAATAGAATTCTCACGATTACTATGATCTCGCGCAGTTAGAAAAACCTCGCACCATATCTTAGTTTGATCACTACGCGTCATATGAATTTTAATAGGATCACAATATCCACTCATTTGTATTATTTCAACTGCTTCATTAAATAAATCTGTATTTTTAGATAAAATAATATCTAAACTTATAATGTTATCATCAGGTAGTTCATAACCAAACATAGTTTCAAAACTCTTGCTCACCATTGCACAATTTGTATGAAAATTATACTCAAAATTAACATCTTCAAATCGTTGATTTGCTTGTTGATATAGATGCTTCATAATTTGTGTTTTCTTTTGTATAGGTGCAGATACTTCTGTAGCATTAACTATACTAAAACATAATTTACTTTCTGAAGAGTGTGAATTCGTTATTTGTGAAACGAGCGCTTCAACTCTAATTAAAGAATTATCTTTACAAGGAATCTTAAATAATAGATTAATAAAATTGTCTTGATTTTTTTGACTATGAAGGTCTTCTATAAACTCTTTATAATCTTCTCTAATAATAAGCTGACTTAATTGATTTGAAAAATTGTTTTTTATTTCTATTTCTGTATATCCAATTAATGTTAAGAAAGAAGGTGATAAATATTCTATTTCTAGAGTATCATTATCTTTTGTGCAGATAACACCATTAGGTATATTCTCAATAACCTCATTATATAATTTATGATTTTCTATTTCTCTTAACTGTTTCTTTTTTTCTTCATCTATATCCATAATAACTACAATCAAACTTGGATTACCATCTTGACTATATGCTACATTACCACTACCAAATACCCAAAGAGAAGAACCATCCTTCTTTGTAATACGGAACTCACTATGAAGCGTATCACCCATACCCAATTGTCTACGGACTTCAGCATTTACCCACTGAATATCATCAACATGAACAAAACCTAAAGCTTGATTTCCAAACTTCTCTTCAATTTCTTTGGCACTATAACCAAGCATGCGGCGATATCCCTCATTACATGATAAAAGAGTAAAGTTATCATCCATACCAACTTGAATAATCCCAGCATAAGCATTATCTCCAATTGCAGACATTGACATTGGTTTTGCAGGACGTAATTCAGTATAAGCAAATGCAGAACGATTTTCACTATCTTGTATTGAGTGTTTTTCTAATGAGATTATATCTTTCAAGAATTTATCTTCAAACTCTTGAGAAGAAATAGGTCGGCTATACAGATAACCTTGTAATAAATCAGGATTTAATTGGCTAATAATATTTTCAGTTTCTGTATTCTCAATTCCTTCAATGCAACTTTTTATATTCATAGTATGACACATTTCAATAATATATTGTAATAATATTTGGTCAGTAACATCATATGTAATGCGTTCTAAGAATGAACGGTCAATTTTAAGTTCATCACCACTAATAGAACGGAATATATCAAGTGAAGCATAACCAGTTCCAAAATCATCAAAAGCAGTTTTAATCCCATGTTTACGAAGAATATAGAATGCTTTGTTGACAAATTCAAACTGAGCAGGCTCACTTTCTGTAAGTTCTAAAGTAATTGCTTGTGGATTTAAATTATGTTTATGTAATGTACTTAGTACATAATCAGGAAAATCATCTTGATCAAATTGTCTAGCAGATACATTGATATTCATTTCAAAATCGGGCATCATCTTTCGCCATATAGCACATTGTTGAAATGCTGTATCTATAATCCATTTTCCAACTTCAAGAATCAAACCACTATTCTCCAATATAGGAATAAATACAAACGGAGAGAGTCCCTCAGTAAAAGAAGGAGACCTATACCTTAGTAAAGCTTCACAACCAAATAATGTTTTATCTTTTGCATAAACAATAGGTTGATAAACTAGGGAAAAACCTTCAAAATTATGATCAATACTATATCTTAAATCTTCAAGTAAGATCATATCACGTTCTTCTTTTTCAGCCATTTCTTCTTGATAATAAACAAACTTGTTTTGAATCTTCTTTTTTGCATAAGAAAGTGCTATACGAGAATTTCTATATAAAATATCATGATTATCCCCATCTTTTGGATATTCACAAATACCAGCACTTATACTAAAAGATATATCCAAACCATCAATATTACGTGATGAGTGAGCTAAATCATTAATTTTTAAATATAAGTCAGTTAAAAAATCACTAGTATTATAAGCAATAATTCCAAAACTATTTCCGTCTAAACGGAAAAGTTCAACATCGATAGGTAAAGTACTCATAATTTCATCTGCAAAGCTATCTAGAATTTTATTGCCAAAAGAATATGAAAACATATCATTAAAATGTTTGAAATCATCAATTGAAAAAGTCATTATACTCCAAACTTCATTTTGTTCTGTAATTGCTTTTAGACATTCGTAAAAACTTGAATTATCAGCTAATCCAAGCAACATATTATGATGAATATCTTTTAATATATCTGGTCTCTTTACAGCCATACTTGTTCCTCCATAGTCTAAGATTATATATATAATTTTATACTATTTATATTCTACCATAAACAATACTGTAATAACTATTGAAATTATTACAAAATATAAAAAAGTATTCTTTACTAAAATATATTTTATAAAAACAAAACAATCATTATGAAAATAATTTCATATACTATATTGGTGATATATATGCCTTTACCAAATGTTAATCCTTTAATCTTAGATGAATTACTAATTGCAATTAGTGCAGCATTCATGGAATGCTTTAGTGCTGATGAACAAGCAGTTATTGGAACTTTTCTAGCAACCTTAGGAAGTGTTATATCTTTTAACAGTGTCTATATACTATATATACAAGGACAAAATCCTCCAACAGATAGTCAAAAAGATGATACAAAGGATAATGGTGATGAAGAAAATAAAAACGAAGAGTGGGAATTAATAAAAAAGAGTATTGATAAGATTCAAGAAAGATTAGATATTATACAAAAAAACAAGAAATAGATATGATTTGTTTTTGTATAGCTTTATGTATAATATATATTGAAATCTAAAAAAGCGCATGATATTTTATAAGTATAAAGTGAGGAATTAAATATGTTTAAACAAATGAGAAGAAATAAACAAGAATTATCATTGGAAGAGAATATAGAAATATTAAAAAGAGGAACTTCAGGTGTACTTGCATGTATAGGGGAAGATGAGTATTCTTATGCGGTTCCTTTGAGTTATGTTTATCATAATTCAAAGATATACTTTCATTGCGCTAAAAGTGGACATAAGTTGGATGCTATTCAGTATAATAATAAAGTTTCTTTTTGTGTTATTGACAAAGATCAAATTGTACCAGAGGAATACACAACATATTTTAGAAGTGTTATTGTTTTTGGTAAAGCAAGAATACTTGACGATAATGAAAAAAGAGAATCATTGGAAATATTAGCAACTAAATATTCTCCATACCTAGATAATACAAAAGAAATAGATAAATTTATAAAAGTTGTCACTATGATAGAGATTGATATTGAGCATATGAGTGGTAAACAAGCAAAAGAACTTGTATTATAATCATAATGATAAAGAATATGACATAATATCTACTTTACATGCATATCATTTATGGGGTGATACTATGATTTCATATGAACAAGAATTACAATTACATCAAATCAATAAAATACCAGCCTTTGAGGGTTGGTATTTTCGTGTTATTGATAAACAATTATCAGTAGCGTGTATTATTGGTATAGCAAAAACAAAAGAAAAACAAGAAGTCTTTATCCAAGTTTTTCATACTCTTTCTCAAAAGATGGAAAGAGTAAGTTATGATATTAGTGAATTTCAATATCAAGATATACCATTTATGATTAAAATAAAAAAGACAATCTTAAAAAAACATTATATTCATATAGAAGATGAGAATTTATCAGTCAATATAGATTTAGAATTAGAAATGCCAAAATATATAAGAACAACACCTTTTGCCCCTACAATAATGGGACCATTTGCATATTTAAAGAATATGGAATGTAATCATGCAATTACTAATTTAGGAAGTGCTACAAAGGGACATCTTCAATTTCAAAATATGAAGTATGATATAGAAGGTATAATATATCAAGAAAAAGATTGGGGAACATCATTTCCCTCTAAATACTTTTGGGTTCAAAGTCATTGTTGTCAAAAAAAAGATGCAATACTATTTCTATCGTGTGCAACTATTCCTTTAAAGAAATTTCATTTTACTGGAGTTATTATGAATCTTGTTGTGGAAGGAAAAGAGTATAACATTGCATCTTATTATGGCGCATATGTTGTTAAAGCTAAAAAGATAGGAAACAATTATCGATTGACTATAAGACAAGGACAATACTTAATAAAGTGTTATCTAAAAATGGGACCAACTTATATATTAGATGCGCCAAAAGAAGGGCAAATGATAAGACAAATTGAAGAGTGTTTATTAGGTGAAGCTATTATAAAAATATATAAGTATAAAAAATGTATCGAGGTTTTAACATTTGATCATTGTGGAATGGAGAATGATCAGTTTTTTACTGCATAGCTTAATAATATAAACATAGTGCAAATAGTTGCGTTTGATACAATGAATGAATTATTTAAGTATTAAGAAATCCTTTTATTTAATCTTAACAAAGCTTTAATGCTTTATTGCTTTTAAAACAATCTTTGAAGGAATAAGATAGTATAGAAAGAGGGATTATAATATTAAAAAAATATTATGCTATTTACTATTAGGTTCCTTGGTTTTTACAAAAATCATGAATGTTAAAGCATTAAATAATGATTTTTCATTTCCAAAAAATTCGATGAATCAAAGTAATGGGTCTATAGGAGTATTTATACATCCTACCAAAAAATGATTTAAACAATTACATGATTGTTGAACTATTTAAAAATGGGATGAGTATACAAATTTTACAAATCTACCAAGTGGAAAATATCACATGATAAATCTAGTACCAATGGTAAAATTATATTGTAGGGAGAATGGAGGTCTATTTTTGGATGACTTTATTTATTATGAAGGTGGAGTAGAGTTTGTTAACACTTATAGATTTCCTTATATAGGTTTCGTTGTCATATCTATGATACTCATTTATTATTTTTATAGGAAGAATAAACAAGTATATAAATTGGGGTTTATAACTTTTGTGGTTATCTATATAGTATTTGTAATCTGTGTACTGTTTTTTCCTGTTGTTACATATGCTGGAGAAAATTATAATTTTAGGTTTGATTTAAGATTGATGATTTTATTTACTTCACCACTCTATCGATTAGAAATTCAAACAGCTTGGGCAATTGTTCATTATCTCATGTTTGTTCCATTAGGTTATATAGTGAATATAAAGTGGAATAGAGATAATGCCATCTGGTATGGTAGTATGTTTATTGCAGGCATAGAAATAGTACAAGTATTGATTTGTTTTCTTACTCAATACTTACAGTACTCTTTTGACTTTGGTGATGTTGCTATGCATTTAACGGGTTTTATATTTGGAGTATTATGTTATAGGGTGAGTATTCTTATTCCATTTGTTCAAAATAAACTCAGAAATTTTGTTTATGCCAAACCTAAAAAAGAAGTCAATTATGATAGGTTTAAAAGACCAATTGAATAAAAGAAATGATTTAGGAATATAAAATGTTATATTCCTTATTTTCATTATAAAAGAAAAAGATAAGAGATTGCTTTATATAGGTAAATATGTATAATAAAGTTAATAAAAAAGAATTGAGGAATAAGTGTGAGTATATTAAATGTAGAGAGTGTAAGTCATGATTTTGGTGGAAGAACAATATTAAATAATGCAAGTTTTCGTTTATTAAATGGGGAACATATTGGACTTGTAGGAGCTAATGGTGAAGGAAAGTCAACTTTCTTAAATATTATTACTGGTAAGATTGCTCCTGATGAAGGAAAGATTGAATGGTGTAAACGTATTACAACAGGATATTTAGATCAACATACAGCATTACAACCAGGTCAAACAATTTTTGAAGTATTACAAGGTGCATTTAAGCATTATTATGATTTAGAGAAAGAAATGTTAGCTATGTATGAACAGATGACAACGGCTGATGATGAAACTATGACAAAGTTACTTGAAGAAGTAGGAGAAATTCAAGAAATCTTAGATCATGGTGGTTTTTATATGACTGATGTTAAGATTAAGGAAGTTGCTGGGGGACTTGGATTAAATGATATTGGTTTAGATAAAGATGTGGAAGAGTTATCTGGTGGACAACGTTCTAAAGTCTTGCTTACAAAATTATTGTTAGAGAATCCAATGATTTTAATCTTAGATGAACCGACTAACTATTTAGATGAACAACATATTTATTGGTTAGTAAATTTCTTACAGAACTATGAAAATGCTTTTATATTAGTTAGTCATGATGTACCTTTCTTAAATAAAGTTACAAATGTTATTTATGCATTAGATGATGGTGATTTATCTAGATATAAAGGAGATTATGATTATTATCTTGAACAAGTAGAACTTAAAAAGAAACAACAAGAAAATGCTTATAAAAAACAACAAAAAGAAATCTCTGATATGGAAGATTTTATAGCAAGAAATAAGGCAAGAGTAGCAACAAGGAATATGGCATCATCAAGACAAAAGAAATTAGATAAGATGGATTTAATATCTAAACCTAAAGAAAAGATTAAACCTATATTTTCTTTTGAAGAAGCAAGAACTCCGGGTAAAGTTTTATTTGATTGTAAAGATTTAGTTATTGGTTATGATTCAGCACTGACTAAACCTATGAATTTATCTTTTGAAAGAAATAAAAAGGTTGCTATTAAAGGGGTTAATGGTTTAGGAAAAACAACTTTATTAAAGACATTAATAGGGATGTTAAAACCTTATGGTGGAACAGTAGAGAAAGATCCTTTTGTTGAAATAGGTTTCTTTAAACAAGAAGAAGTTCCTGAAAATAAGACAACATTAGATTACTTATGGGATTTGTATCCAGATAGAAATAATGGTGAGATTCGTTCTATGTTAGCAAAGTGTGGATTAACAACTGATCATATTGAATCATTAGTCAAAGTTTTATCTGGTGGTGAAAATGCTAAAGCAAGATTATGCGCTATCATGAATCGACAAGCAAATGTTCTTGTATTAGATGAACCTACTAATCATTTAGATGTAGAAGCTAAAGATTCATTACAAACAGCTTTAAAAGCTTTTAAGGGTGCTGTTATTTTGGTAAGCCATGAACCTGAATTCTATTTACCAATTGTTGATGAAGTTATCAACTTAGAAGAGTGTTCTACAAAGATTATATAATTTCATATAAATAGCGACTTTCATTAGAGTGGGTCGCTATTTTGTGTTAGAATAATAACATAGGAGGGCTTTTATGAGACTTGTAACAAGATCAGATTTTGATGGTTTAGCTTGTGCTGTATTTTTATATGATATGGGTATTATTGATCATTGGAAGTTTGTTCATCCAAAAGATCTTCAAGATGGATTGGTTGAAATTGGGCCGGATGACTGTTTAGCAAATGTCCCTTATGTAGAAGGATGTGGTCTTTGGTTTGATCATCATTCTAGTGAAGCAGAAAGAAATGCGTATAAAGGTAAGTATGTAGGAGAAAGTAGACTTTGTCCTAGTTGTGCTCATGTTATTTATGATTATTATGGTGGGAAAGAGATGTTCCCTCAATTTGATGAATTATTAGAAGCTGTTGATAAAGTTGATAGTGCTAATCTAACAATAGATGAAGTTCTTCATCCAACTAAATGGGTGTTATTAGGATTTATTATGGATCCTAGAACAGGACTTGGAAGATTTAGAGAGTTTAGAATTAGTAATTATCAATTAATGGAAGATATGATTCATTATTGTGCATCTCACAACATTGATGAAATCTTAGAAGTAGAAGATGTTAAAGAAAGAATTGAGTTATATTGGGAACAAAATAATAAGTTTATAGAAATGGTTAAGGCACATACTGTTATCGAAAATAATATCATTATAAGTGATTTACGTGGTGTTGATTTAATATATGCTGGAAATAGATTCCTTATTTATAGTTTATACCCAGAAGCAAATGTATCTGTATGGATAGTTAATGGTAAAGGTGGAAAAGGATGTAGTGCAGCAGTTGGGTATAGTGTATTAAATCGAACTTGCGATATTGATGTAGGAAAACTGATGTTAAAGTATGGTGGAGGAGGACACAAGGTTGTCGGGACTTGCCAGTTTGATGATGATGAAATGAAAGAAAAATTAACAGCACTTTTAAACGAAATGAAAGAAATGAATGGAAGATAACGTATTAATGAAATACGTTATTTTTCTATCCTAAGAGTACTAAAAATAAGAGGAAAGTTATATTTATACATGATAGAATAAAAGACAAGGAAGTGATATATGATGGAATGGAATGAAAAGTTACAAGTGATTGTTGATTATGTAGAAGAACATTTACAAAGAAAAGAAGAAGCAATTGACATAGATGAAATTTCTAGAATAGCAGGGTGTTCTTATCCCTTTTTTCAAAAAGTTTTTTCATATATGAATCAGATCAGTTTTGCTGACTATATACGTTATAGAAAATTAACATTAGCAGGATATGATTTAAAGAGTACGGATATTAAGATAGTAGATTTAAGTTATAAATATGGGTATGATTCACCAACATCATTTACAAAGGCTTTTCAAAAATTTCATGGTATTTCACCTACAGAAGCAAGACATAACTCTGTTGATTTAAAGGTTTATCCTAAAATGAAAATTGATGTGAAATCAGAATATTGTTGGAGAGTTGAAAATAGAGATTCTTTAAGACTAATAGGAAAAAGTATAAAAATATCAAGTGAGAATAATGAACATTATCAAATGATACCTGAATTTTGGAATCAATGTCAAAAAGATGGAACATTTGTAAAACTTATATCACTAGATACAGCTTCTATTAAAGGAATGTTTGGTTTTATAAAAGATAATGAATATTATATAATGGTTAACTCTTCTAAAGAATTACCAGATCATTATGTTGAATGGGAACTTCCTAAACAGACTTGGGTTATATTTGATTGTCATGGAATGAATCCGCAAGCAATTCAAAATGGTTGGAAATACTTATATGAAGAATGGGTTGTTAAATATCCATTTGAACATGCATTATGCCCTGATATAGAGTGGTATAGTGATCAAAATACATATGATAAAGATTATTTAAGTCAAATATGGATTCCCATTATAGAGGAGGATATGTAAATGGAACATTTGGTATATTGTGATAATGTAGGAAAACAAGGAGAAAAAGTCATTGATAAAATTATAATGGGAAATAAAACAATGATTGTTCGTGGAGCGGCAGGCAGGAAGATTCCTCATAGTAGAGTATTTGTTGGAGAAACTTTATATTTTATGGAGAAGGGAAGTGCAATGATAACTGCAAAAGCAACTGTAAAAGATGTTAAAAACTATGTTAAGTTAACTGAAGAAGAAATCAATAGTACTTTAGAAGAAAACCAAGAAAAACTCTTTCTGTCTGATAAACAAAAAGTACGTTGGCATAAGAAATGTTTATGTTTGGTTGAGTTTGAAAATGTTGAAGAAATAAAACCTCTTGATTTTGATCATCAAGGGAACATGGATGACTGGTTAATTATTGAAAAGATTGAACATGTTGTTGTGGGGACAAGTATTCCATTTAACTACAACCATAGTTCTTTTAAGTAGGGGGAGAAAAGGATGGAAGCATTTAGAATAGAAGAAAAAGGAAGTTTTCGTGTGGTAGGTTATTCTATTATAACAACAAATAAAGGTAAAGAAGCAAGAAAAAGGGTACCCGCATATTGGAATGAATTTCTAGAAAAGAATAAACAACAAATATTAATCCCCCTTATGAATCAAGAACCATTTGGGCTTCTAGGAATGAGTATATATAATCAAGATGATTCTGATTCTCGAGTGTTTAAATATTTTATATGTGTGCCAAGTGATATGCCT
This sequence comes from Coprobacillus sp., assembly GCA_036639875.1. GTDB lineage: Bacteria > Bacillota_I > Bacilli_A > Erysipelotrichales > Coprobacillaceae > JAVWHX01. The sequence goes on along the minus strand of JAVWHX010000028.1, from coordinate 4,207 downwards.
ATTCAAGAAGGAGTAGATGAATATGTTGTCCCTGCAATGACATGGGCAGTATTTCCGTGTACTCGTGAAACAATGGCGAAAACAGAAGTACAAGCCATTACAAAATGGTTGCCAAGGTCAAAGTATAAACCTTTGAATTCAGGTTATATAACGGGTAGAATGAAGTCTCAAGCGCCCGACATTGAGTATTATGGAAAAGATGATGTTGTTGAAGTATGGGTAGCTGTTAGAGATAAATAATTAGGAGTATATTGTATACTCTTTTTCTATATAAAAAAGATGCTAGAAGCATCTTTCAAACGCATATGTCTATAACTCGTTTTTATTAATTATAAAGTATGGACTTTCATATATACCCTCAACATTGGCCCATAACTTCTTAAATGTTTCAATATCAGTCTTATGATTATATGGTAAATCTTGATCTTTATAATTTGCCTTATAAGGAAGACTTTCTACAAAATATAGATATTCTTCATCATAGCCAACAACTGGAACATAATGAGTATAATGTACACTCTCAGCATTTGCTTCAACATGAATATAAACAATCACAGGATTTCCTTTAGAGAGTTCTTGTTTTAAATCATCAATAGTTCCATCAACTATCATTCGTGCATTAAATCCTCTAGATTCAAACAAAGAAACAATTCCTTGTGGATAAATACCATCACCACTAGCAAGCTTGTTGGGCATAGTTTCAAATAACTTTAAACCAGTATCTTTATAACCATAATGTCTTAGTACATATGATGACGAGAAAGCAGAACATTCATACCATGGTTGATAATCAAAGAAGTTATCTTTATTATCAATTATAAATGATGAAGGATAATTATAGTTAATCTTCTTAGGTTTAGAAGTATTTGTTTGATAACTATAGAATACCATAATGATAAATAGAGAGCATAGAAGTAGAAGTATATATTTCTTTTTCATTTTTATGTTCCTCCCTATTTATAACTTAATCGTATCATACTCAATATTTGAAAGCAATTTTATCTGTTATTAAAAAAATTATAAAAACTTATTGACTCTAACATAATGATATACTTTATACTATTAATGAGCTCAAAGGAGGACTTCCATATGTTTAAAATTTCAGACTTTTCAAGTTTATCTAGAATTAGTATTAGAATGTTACGTTTTTATGATGAGAAAGGGATATTACATCCTGCAGTTATTAAAGACAATGGATATCGTTATTATGAGGTAAAGCAATTGATCACTGCTTCTCATATTCAGTATTTAAGATATCTTGGATTTAGTACAGATAAGATTAAAGATATTTTAGCTGTTTATCGAGATGGTGAGGAAATCAAAAAATATTTAAGTATTCAATTAGAAGATTTAAAACGTGAACAAATTGATGTAAATGAGAAAATTGAAGCTTTGAAAAAAACGATTAAGAAAATAAATACGGAGGAAATTATAATGAATTATAAAGTTGAAACAAAAGAGATTAAATCTAGATATATGATGTGTAAAAGAGGAATTATTCCATCATATAATAGAGAAGGTTTGTTATGGAGTGGATTATGTAGTGAGATAGAAGCAAGTAAGATAGATGTTCGTAATCCGGAAAATGGGATATCAATGGCTGTTTTCTTTGATGAAGGATATAAAGATAAAGATGTTGATATAGAAGTTAGAGTAGAAGTAGAAGGAGAATATGAAGATACTGATAATATTAAGTTTAAAGTGATTCCATCTACAAAGGTTGCTTCTGTCACATTTACTGGAGGATATGATAATATTGCAGAGGTTTCATATCATATTGCCAATTGGATTAGTGAACATAATTGTGAGATTGTAGGGGAGAGTTTCTGTATATATCATGTTGGGTATGCTCAAACACAAAATCCAGAAGAATTTATTACAGAAATATGCTATCCAATCAAATAAGTATAAGTAAATCAGAGTGATTATTCATTCCGATTTACTTTTTTTTCTTTAGAGAATATGTTATCTTATAGAAAAGAATGGCGTGTTTGTTTAATGATACTAGGAATATCATCTATTATGTAATACATAGAGAAATGTTATATAATAATAAAAAAACAATCAATTGGAGAAAAAGGAAAATGAATATTAGACAAGCAAATGAACAAGATTATCAAGAGATTTATAAAGTTGTAAAAGAATCATTTGAAACAGCATTACACACAGATGGAAATGAACAAGATTTGGTTATCAATTTAAAGGATAGTGATGTTTATATTCCTGAATTATCATTAATAGCTGAAGTAGATAATAAAATTGTTGGACATATAATGCTGACTGAAACAAAAGTTGGAGATACAACACAATTGTTGTTAGCTCCACTAGCAATATTACCTGAATATCAAAATCAAGGTATTGGTTCAAAACTTATTTTAGAAGCTCATAAAATTGCGCAACAGTTGGAATATGATTTTATAATCTTAGTAGGGCATGATACATATTATCCTAGATTTGGGTATCGTCCTGCAAGTGTGTATGGCATTCTATCGCCATTTGAAATAGCTGATGAAGTATTTATGGCGTATCCACTACATGATGCAAATAAGAAATTAAACGCAACAATTGAATATGTTAAAGAATTTGGTATATGATAATCTAAATGGATGTAAAGATGCAATCATTTTGTGATTAATATGTGTTATGTTATTATAGATTTAACTATTTGAAGATTGTGCTATAATAGGGGCGAGGTGAGGCCTGTGATAGATGATATTATAAAGTATAATGAAGAATTTGTGAGTGAAGGAAAGTATAAGCCTTTTGAGACAAGTAAATACCCAGATAAGAAATTAGCTATTGTGACTTGTATGGATACCCGTTTGATTGAACTTTTACCAGCAGCATTAGGAATAAAAAATGGCGATGCTAAAATTATTAAGAATGCTGGAGGGGTTATTAACCATCCCTTTGGCAGTGCGGTGAGAAGTTTATTGATTGCAATCTATGAATTGGGTGTTAATGAAATTATGATTATTGGACATACTGATTGTGGAGTTCAAAGGATGGATACACAGGCAATGGTTCAAAAAATGAAAAACAGAGGGATTAATGAACAAGATTTAAAAACAATGCAATTTTGTGGAGTTGACTTTGAAAGATGGTTAGCAGGTTTTGAAGATGGAGAAACATCTGTTCAAAATAGTATTGATATATTAAAAAATCATCCATTAATACCACAAGATATTAAAATATATGGTTATGTTATGGATTCATTGACAGGTAAACTAAATGCTGTATAAAGGAGTTATATTATGAATGTTATTGATGAATATATTCAAGAATTTCCATTAGAAAAACAAATACGTTTAAAGGAAATAAGAGAGATTATTAAGGAATCAAGTCCTCAAGCAACTGAGAAAATAAGTTGGGCAATGCCAACATTTTATTTAAATGGTAATCTTGTGCATTTTGCACAACAGAAAAATCATATAGGTTTTTATCCGGGAGAAAGTGGTGTTTCCTCTTTTGAAGATAAAATACAAGGGTACAAACATTCTAAAGGAGCTATTCAATTTCCTGATAATAGACCACTTCCAAAAGAACTTATTCAAGAAATTGTTCGTTTTAGAACACAAGAACAACTCAATCAATAAACATGTTGTTATAGTGAAATAGATTTTATTGTGTTATACTAAGCATATATTATGGAGGTTAATTCATTATGGAAAATAAAGAGTTTGTAAAATTATTAGGAATTATATATGATACAAAGACATGTGATAAATGTCATGAAGAAGTTCGTTATCAAGTTATTATAGCAAGAACTTGGAAGACATTATTTATTCCTATATTTCCAGTATCAAAAGAATATTATTTAAGTTGTCCTAAATGCGATTACAGAATACTTATTGATAAAGCTCAAGCAAGAAAGTATTTGGATACAGTTGCTAAAGAAAAAAAGAATCATAATCATAAAGAGAGATAAACATTATAAATAAACTATAATGTTTTTTTATATAAAAGTGTTGGTACAAAAATCTAGCAAACCAGATTAAGAGAAAGTAGAATAGGAAAAATCATAAAAATGTTGAATTAATGATATAAAAATAGTTATTTTTATGAAAAAAAGGTATAAAAATATAATACATTTGACAAAACTTAATTAGTTAATTATGATAAGACTATAGCGAGCTAACTATATTAAAATCAAGTGATTTTTAATAATTAGTGGAAATATATTTTAGAACCTTGAAAAGTGAATAAA
>JAVWHX010000027.1:0-30585 GCA_036639875.1 Coprobacillus sp. | reverse complement strand
GAAAACTGATAATCATATCAGAGTATCTTCTCTTTATTTTTACATGGTAATATCAATGTCTTAAGTTGCTGACATTGAGTTATCATGAGTGCTTTCTTAAATTGAATAATTACTAAATCTGATTTCTTTGCTCCTAATATTTTAAGTAAGACATAATCTTTTTTATGATTGATAATATTATAATATATCATAAGACATAAATGATCAATGCTCCACAGTTATTTCTACACTTAGTAAAAAAATCATTTTTAATTATCTTGTTATCAAATTCCAAGACTTTCTTAGTCAAATTTTCAATACCTTTCTGATGAATCTTGTAAACGAATACCAAGATGATAACTATATTGTGTCATAATAAAAGAGATATCTTGATAATTATCATCATTTACAAATGCTTTTAAGTAGCAAATTGATTCAGGTGATTGTTTTGCTTCTAAAATAATTTCCATGTTTTCCACTTCTTCATTTACATAGAGTATAACAAATTATTATAATCTGACAAAGATAAACTTGGGTAATATAAAAAGCATTTTTTTATTTGTTGAAATGTGATATAATAATATTTATATTATTTGCTTATTGAAAATAAAATGTGGAGGAGTATTATGAAAGATAATATAATAATAAACGAAGAAACAAATGAAACTATTTCGTCTAAAACAACAGTAGCAGTTTTAGAAAATGAGAAAATAACAGAATTAAATATACAAGAATATACATATTCAGATATTCAAGGAATGATACATAAAATTAGAGGTCAACGAGTTATATTGGATTCTGATTTAACAAAATTGTTTAATTATGAACTAAAAAAAATGAATCAACAAGTAAAAAGAAATATAGATAGATTCAAAAATGATTCTATGTTCCAGTTAAAAAAGCACGAAATTATAGAATTACAGTCACAAAATGTGACCACAAATATTAATAAAATGTCACGAAGTCTTCCATATGTTTTTACGAAAAAAGGTATTGAGTTATTGGGTGCGATTCTAAAAAAAGGAGAAGTCAAAAAAAATCTACCCTTAATTTTAGATGGCTTTGAAAAGATAAACAATAATAAACTAATAAATAATGAAAATATTCAAAACCCTTTCAATATAGGGGTTAAAGATAAAATTTATACTTTTAGAGGACAAGAAGTTATGTTGGATTTTGATCTTGCGCCTCTTTATAATTATGAGGTTAAAAGATTTAATGAACAAGTGAATCGCAATCTTAAGAGATTTTATAATGGATATATGTTTGAGTTGACCGATGAGGAAACACTAGTTGTATCGAGGTCGCAATTTGCGACCTCGATACAAACAAAAGGTGTCAAAGGTGGGAGAACACATGCTATAAAAGCTTTTACCGAAAAAGGTATTCTTGCACTATCGTCAGTATTGCATGGAGAAATCGCACTTCAACAAAGTTATTATATTATTGAACAATTTATATTAATGAGAGAGACAATTAAACAAAATCAATATATTAAACAAAATGAACTCAATCATATAATGCCTGTATTATTGACACACGAGGAAAAAATAAATACTCTACAAAATGTATTAAATAATACAAATAAGGATATTAATGAAAAGTTTGAAAAATTATCAAAAGATAATCAGTTAAGGGAGTCTAAGTTAGATGAAATACTATGTCTTTTTGATAAATCAAGTGAACAATTTGTATTTTATAAAGGGAGTTTATTAAAACCTGACGTTATTTATAAAGCAATTTTTGAAAAGGCGCGACACACTATCTATGTTATTGATAATTATATTAATTTTAAAACTTTAAGTCATTTGTCTTGTAAAAAAGAAAATGTAAAAGTAATTCTCTTTACAAAGAACAGGCCAAGAATTTTAAGGAAAATAGAGGTTGATGATTTCAACAAAGAATATTTATATTTGACAGTTAAACCTAACAATGAAGCACATGATAGATATATAATTATTGATTATAAAACTGATGATGAGAAAATCTATCATTCTGGACCATCAGTAAAGGATGCTGGTAAGACAACTGCATCTTTAACTAAATTAAGTGATAGTCATATATACCATAATATGATTGATGAATTATTAAAACAAGAAGATTTAGATTTATCTTAAAAAAGATATTTATATTTTTATAGACTGCAAAATAGAATTAAGTATAAATAAGAAAAGAAGAACTTATGTATATTTATTTAATGTTATGGGCGATTTTTATTACATTACTTACAAGTACAGCAGTTACACGTAATAATTTGAGTTTTATAAGAGTATCACTTTTTGTTGCTTTATTGTCAATTGTAAATTTTATATATACGAAGGTAAAGGAAAAAAGAAGTAAAGAATAAATTGTCCTTAATATAAAAGTATATAGTTTTTATAATTCTTCTGCCCTAAATTAGCAAAGTGATAAGGTCAATCATTTCATAGACAAAATTTTATTTACGTTACCCACTACAATAATGGGATAATTAAATTGCTCTTTTAAATAATAATAGGGACTTTCTTGTATATTGAGAAGGTCCTTTCAATTACTGTGGAGTTTTTTATAGGGTACTTTAAATTCTTAAGCATAGAATAAAAATATAGAGTTGTGTTCTCTTGTTTTTTTGAGAACTGATTAGCAAATATAATACAATGATTTATAATTTATCTTTTATTGCATTAGATTTGTATTTCTCTTATGAAATGGGTATGATATGAACAAGGAGTGATGAAGATGTTAGAAGTAGGAATGAAAGCACCAGATTTTTCATCTGTTGATCAAAATGGTGAACCCATAAGTTTAAGTCAATTTAAAGGTAAGAAAGTTATACTATATTTTTATCCTAAAGATAATACACCTGGATGTACAAAACAAGCATGTGGATTTGGTGACAATTATCCACACTTTCTAGAAAAAGGTGCCGTTGTTTTAGGAGTGAGTAAAGATAGTGTTGCTTCTCATAAGAAATTTGAAAGTAAATACAATCTCCCTTTTCCATTAATCTCTGATCCGGAATTAGAAATTATTCAGGCATATGGAGTATGGAAAGAAAAGAGTTTATATGGAAAAACATTTATGGGAATTGAAAGAACAACATATCTGATTAATGAAGAAGGTATGATTGAAAAAGTTTTTGCGAAAGTAAAAGCAGCCAATAATCCAACAGATATGTTAAATGAATTATAAAAAAGCACATTATGTGCTTTTTTAACAATCTATATAAATGTCTGAGTTTTGTTGTTGATTTTGTTGCATTGATTCTTGAGTTTGATTCGTGTTATTAACAGGGGTAGTAAGAGTATTACTACTAGACAATTGCCCTTTTAGAAAGAAACATATAAATGCAAACAAAATAATTAAACTAAAGATGATAATATTGTTTTTTGTAATCATAATGAGCCTCCTTTGTTGTTACTTATATTATCTACTACAATTATGTTAAAATAATCATAGATTTAAGTTAAATTATAAAAGATATTTTCATTTTACTAAAATAAGATGATATTTATAGAAATTACTTTATAATAGATAAAGGAGGTATTTTATGGATAAAAAGATTATATTTTTTGATATAGATGGAACATTAATTAATTATCAAAATGGATTGGTAGAACCAACTCAAAAGACCAAATATGTTATTGAGGAGTTTAGAAAACAAGGTGGTTTAGCAGTTATTGCGAGTGCTCGTGCTGTTTTACCTTTTGATGATAGTGATATAAAATTTGATGGTTATATTCATAGTGAAGGGCATTATATTATATTAAATGATGAGGTTTTGGTTGATCAATCTTTTGATACTAAGCAAGTTGAAAGACAAATGGATGTCTATGCTAAGTATAATGGTAGACCTATGTTTTATAGTAGGGAAGAACAATGGAATGCATTTTTAGATGATCAATATGTTATTGAACATAGATTGATGTTTTCTGGAACAGATGAAAGACCTACTGATGTAATTGAAGAATTTGAAGCTAAAGATGTTCATGCAATTAGTTGTTGTGTCTTATTTGAAAGTATTGAAGATATGGATAAAGCATATCAAGAATTAAAAGATGAATTAACAATGGTAAGATATGAACAAGGACTTATTCGTATGGATGTCTATAATAAAGGATTTACTAAGGGAACAGCATGTGAATATATCTATCAAAAATTAGGAGTATCTAAAGACAATACATATGCTTTTGGTGATGGAGAAAATGATTTAGGAATGTTTAAAATGGTTGGAAAAGGGATTGCTATGGGGAATGGTGTAGATACCTTAAAAGCTATTGCTTATGATGTGACTGATAGTGTTGATAATGATGGTATAGCACAAGCATTAGAAAAACATTTTGGTATTAAATATGAATAAAATAAATATGATTTTAACTGATATTGATGGAACTTTATTGAATAGTCAACATGAGATATCTGAGTATACAAAAAAACAACTGATTGAATTTCAAAAGCAAGGAAATAGTTTAATTCTTGCTAGTGGTAGAAATATTGATAGTATGTTAAAAATTGGTGAAACATTGAACATAAATGATTACTTACAAAGTGGGTATATTTGTTTAAATGGTTTAGCTATTTATGATTCAAAAGGTCAATGTTTACATACTGAAAAACAATTAGATAGATCAGATGCTATTGAATTAGATAAGTATGCAAAAAAGTATGAACTTGATCTTATCTTATTCTTTAATAATGAAATCTATATGATAGAGTATGGAAAATCTAGTATTATGGAATATCATTTTCTAACAAGTACAAGACATCAAGTATCATCTGTTCATGAAATACCAAAAAATATCTTTGCTTCTTTAAAGAAAGCTGCTTTACTTCAACATGAAGATATTATGCAACAAAAGCTAGATAGTTTAAAAGAAGATACAAAAGGTATCTATGAAATATGTATGGTAGAGAAAGATTGGATTGAGATTAGTCACTGCGGTGTCAGCAAGGGTGAAGCATTGAAAATTCTTTCAAAGATTAAGAATATTTCATTAGATCATATTGCTGCATTTGGCAATGGTGAGAATGATAGTTCAATGATTGAAAATGCTGGAGTTGGTGTCGCAATGGGAAATTCTTTTGAAAGTGTAAAAGCTATTGCTGATTATGTTTGTCAAGATAATGATCATGATGGAATTGGGCATTTTATTAATCAATATATTTTAAAGGATTAATGAATATGTGTGGTAGATATTATATTGATGATGACACATATCAAGATGTTTCATCGTTAGTAGAAGAAGATAATTTTGAGGGAGATCATGATAAAGATTTTTGTCCTGGTGAATATATTCCTGTTATTGTAAAGAAAGATAATCATTATATAATACATTCTTATCGATGGGGATTTAATATGCAACAATCTTTGGTTATCAATGCAAGAAGTGAGACTATTCATGAAAAATCTTTATTTAAAGAACATATTAAAAATCATCGTTGTTTAATTCCTTCAAAAGGATTTTATGAGTGGGATACTCATAAAAGAAAGTTTTCTTTTGAATCAAATGATGCTTCTTATATGTTAGGTATATATAGAGAAGTAGAAAAGGATGTTGTGATTATCACAACACAAGCAAGCAAAATCATGAAACCTATTCATTCAAGAATGCCTGTTATTATTTTAAAAGAGGATATTGATTTATGGTTTGATGATCTTCAATATGAAGAATTATTGAATAAACAAATTGAAGAGTTAAAGATTATTGATGGTATTATGCAACAATCTTTATTCTAATAAATATTATCAATTATGAGAAAACAGCAGACGAACTACTGTTTTCTTTTTACAAACACTGTATAATGAAAATGGGTGATAGAAATGAAGAAAATAATTGGTTTAACATGTCAAAATGAATATAGAGATAACAAATGGATTCAAATGATTAATCAAGACTATATAACGGTTGTAGAAAAAGCAGGAGCTATTCCTGTTATCTTACCAGTTGGTCAAGAAGATATAGAACAAAAGTTAAGTCTTATTGATGGTTTAATCATTATTGGAGGGGTCGATATTCAGCCTCAAATGTATAATGAAGAAGATTTAGGATATGTGCAAGATTTTAGTGAGTTAAGAGATAAATATGAAAAGGAATTAATAGATAATTGTATAAAAAGAAGTATTCCAATACTAGGAATATGTAGAGGAATGCAAATGATCAATGTTGCATTAGGTGGAACACTATATCAAGATAATCAATTGTATACGAACCATCCACCTCAAACACTAGCAAGAAATATTGCATCACATCAAATTAACATTGAAAAAGGAAGTTTCTTATATACTATCTTTGGTGAAAAGACAAAGGTGAATAGTTTTCATCATCAATCAGTTAAGGATATAGGAAAACAACTAAAGATTTCAGCAATGAGTGATGATGGTGTAATTGAAGCTTTTGAACATATATCTTTGCCTATTTATGGTGTTCAATGGCATCCAGAATCAATGCATGAAAATAATCAAAGTATGCAAATATTTGATCAGTTTATAAGGAGGATTTCATGAAAAAGTTAAAGATTGGATTAAGTCTATTATTAGGAATAACATTACTAAGTGGGTGTTCACAAGAAGGTATGACATTAAAAATGAAGTATGATTCTTTTTCGATTGAATTAGGAAATCCTATTTTAAAGTCTGCAGAGTATTATATTAACAAGAAAGATTTAACTGATAAAGAGTTTCAAACATTATCTCAGAAAACTGAGATAACAGTTGATACAACAAAAGATGATTTAATGAATAATGAGTATGAAAAAACAGGAACTTATCATTTAACTTTGTCTTATGATAATCAAGAGAAAAAGGCAGATATTGTGGTAAAGGATACAAGGGCTCCGCAAATTAAAGGTGATGATATTTTGTATGTGAAAACTAATAGTCAAGTTGATTATAGTAAGTTATATAAAGTTGTAGATTATAATGATGTAGAATCTCTTATTGTTGATGATAGTCAAGTTCTCATAAATAAACCAGGTCAGTATAACCTTAATCTATCTGTTAAGGATAAAGCGGGGAATATTGGGGAAAAGGAAGTTATCGTTAAAGTACAAGATATTATAAAGAAAGATGAACCTAAAGATAAGGTGCTTTTAGATGTTCCTTATTATAATCAATTAGATGTAGATGCTCCTAATGGATGTGAAACAACAGCTACATATATGGCATTAAAATATAAGAATAAGATAGATATTGATATTACAAAGTTTATAGAACAACAACCTAGAGCGATTAGTCCTTATGATGGTTTTTCAGGTGATCCTTTTAGTGGTTCATCACAAGAGAATGAATATCCAACCATCTTTCCTCCAGCTTTGGCTAAATATTCAAGTACTTATACAAATTGTAAAGATATTTCAGGGGCTTCAATTGATGAAATAAAAAAAGAGCTTGCAAAAGAAAATCCAGTTATTGTTTATGTAACTGGAGGAATGAATAAAGCTATAGGAAAACAATTCTATTTTGGAAAAGTAACGAGCAATATACATATCATGTTGTTGAATGGATATGATGATAATACAAAATCATTCTCTGTATTAGATCCAATCGATAAAGATTTAACAAGTGTATCATATGACAAGTTTGCTCAAGCATATGATTTGATGAAGTTTGCTGTTACTGTAGAATAATTATTTATTTTTATCTCGATAAGCTTGAGGTGAACATTGAGCATATTCACTAAATCACTTATAAAAAGACTTGTCATTGTATCAAAGTATTGACAAAGAATATTTTTAAAACAATTATAAATAAAATGGCATGTATATAAGCGTTGTCTCGCCTATATATATGCCATTTATAATTTACTTATTATAAACTTCTTTTTTGTGCCCAATATTAATAACAAGAATAATAAGTCTATCTTCTTCTATATCACATAAAATACGATAATCACCAATTCTGTATTGCTATTAATCCTTTAGGTTTCCTTTTAATCATTTACCATGTTGACGGAGATTATCACAATTTACAAGATTCTTTGTAATCCAATTCATTAACATAGTTTTAGTATATTGATCTAATTTTTTAATTTGTTTCTGAGAAGTTTTAAAGTATTCAACATTGTAACTCATAATCCTAGCTGCTTCATCAAGTTGTCATGAGATATCGTTTCAGAATCCTTAAGATATTCACAATGCGCTTGTATAGCGAGTGCAATATCATATTCATCTAAAGTGTTATCTCATATATTTGTATTGTAATAGGGTCATCTTATGTTATAATGATAAAAATCTAATGAAGTGAATATATAGGAGCAACTTTGGTGAGATTCCAAGACTGTCCCGCAACTGTAATCTACAATGAGTAGTAGTCAGGTGTCCTTTTTACTAAAACTTTTCGATGCAAGAAGTTTTATTATTAAGGAGCACTATGCTCTTTTTATTTTCTTTCATTAAGTGGGAGGAAAGAAATGTGATGAAAAATAAAAGGATTATTGGATTGTTGGTAGGTGTAAGTGTTTTATTATGTTCTGTTATTTTTCTTACAACAATGTCTAGTCAACCAAAAGAAAACAAGGAAAGTAATGCTTCTCAAATAGAAACAAATATTAACAATAACGATAGTGAGAGCAAAGAGACACCTGAACAAAAAGCAGAACAGACAAAAGATAATAATGAAACTCAAACATCTGATTCAAATACAACAAAGACAGAAACAAATAATAATAAAACCAATCCAACAACTTCAACAAAAGATAATTCAACTACAAATAATAATCAATCTCAAAGCACTCCTGAAACAAATACTCCATCAACATCAGAGTCTACAAGCCAATATGTTTATGTTTCAATAGATTGTAAAACTATCTTAAATAACATGAATGATCTTCCTGAACAATATAAACAATATGTGCCTAGTAATGGTGTTATATTGTCATCAAAAAAAGTTAAGATAAACGATGGAGATACAGTTTTTGATATCATTACCAAAGTTACAAAAATGAATAAAATATCATTGACTCAAAGTGCTGGATATATTCAATCTATAAATAATTTACCTGAAAAGTTATTTAAAGGTAGTGGTGGATGGATGTATGGAGTTAATGGAAGTTATGCTGATAAAGGAAGTAAAGATTATAAACTTAAGAATAATGACAAAGTACAATGGCGTTATACTTGTTATATAGGAGATTTATACTAGTGAAGTCTTTCTTTGAATATCATCCTAGTGTTATCTTCGGATATTTCTTATCAGTTATCCTTACAACAATGATTCAGGTTCATCCAGTATTTCTTATTCTTTCTACGCTATTTGCTTTCATATATTGTATTGATTTAAAAGTGATGAGTAAAAGTTATATTAAGTTTATCATTATATTTTATCTTATTGTGGCTATCAGTAATCCGTTATTTGTACATGATGGTGCGACAATTCTCTTCTATATTCAATATACTCCAATTACATTAGAAGCAATTATTTATGGATTTGTTTTTTCTACATTAATTATTTCATTATTAAATTGGTTTAAGATTATCAATATAGGTCTAGATAGTGAAAAGATAATCTATTTATTTAAAAACAAATTACCTACTGTAGGTTTAATATTGAGTATGGTTTTAGGTATGATGCCACACTTTTTTAAACAAACGAAACAAATTGTAGAAACACAAAAAACACTTGGTAAAGATATTTCTAAAGGAAATATCCTAAAGAGAATAAAGATAGGTTTTGATATTTTGCTTATATTGTTTACTTGGGCATTTGAATCTTCACTCACAACTTTAAAAAGTATGCATGCTAGAGGATATGGACATAAGCAAAGATTGCATTTTCATACATATGTATTTGAACAAAGAGATATGCTTGCAATGATTATTCTTATAGTATTAAATGTTATATTTATCTTTGGATTTATCACAAGATTTTCTTCATTCTATTATTATCCAGTTGTTAAAGTTGTTCAGGTGAAAGCATTAGATGTTTTATATTATATAAGTTATATATTATTAATGGGATTACCATATTTATTAAAGAAGGGAGTTGGTGATTATGTGGATATATAAAGTTGATAATCTATCATTTCAATATCAAAGTGATCATTATTTCTCTTTAAAAGATTTATCATTTGAAATAGAAGAAGGAAGTTTCAATTTAATATGTGGTAAAAGTGGTAGTGGGAAAACAACATTATTACAATTATTAAAAAAAGAAATGATGCCTCATGGATATATGCAAGGATCAATTCAAACAAATATTCAAAATGATAAACCAGAAGATATTGGCTATATATTTCAAAATCCAGACTTTCAAATTGTTACACATAAAGTGATGCATGAACTAAGCTTTGGTTTAGAAAATATGGCAATGCCTTTAACTCAAATGAAAAGAAGAATAGGAGAAGTTGTGAACTTCTTTAATCTTCAAAGTCTTTTACATAAAGATATTTCAGAGTTATCTGGAGGACAGAAACAATTAGTCAATCTTGCCAGTGTAGTAGTTATGCAGCCAAAGGTGATGTTATTAGATGAACCAACTGCGCAATTAGATCCGATAGCTTCACAAGAGTTTATATCTATATTAAAGAAGGTTAATGAAGAATTAAATATAACAATCATTATGATTGAACATGATATGGAGAAGACATTGTCTTTAAGTGATTATGTTATATATTTAGAAGATGGAGTAATGAAATATCAAGGACCATCAATAGGGATGGTTGATATACATAATTTTCAAAAAGCATTACCAGTGATAATGCAAATGTATCATAAGTTTGATATAAAAAATAAAGGATTTGATTTTAAAACAACAAGAAAATGGTTGAATGAAAATACAAATCATCTTCATATTATAGAGAAAGAAAAACAAGGAGTTCCAGATATTTGTATTCAAGTTTCAAATCTTCATTTTCATTATGATAATTTAGAAGTTTTAAAAGGAACATATTTAGATGTTTATAAGAATGAAATACTTGCATTAGTTGGTGGTAATGGAAGTGGTAAATCTACATTTTTAAAGAATATCTGTGGACTATTAAAATATGATAGAGGTAAGGTTCTTATAAACAATAATAATCTTAAGGATATTAACGCTTTTCAAGATTGCTTTGCTTATTTACCACAAGATCCTACTTCCATGTTTTTAAAGGAAACTGTTCAAGAAGAGTTGAATAATGAAGAGAGTTTGAAGTGGCTTCAAACATTAGAACTCAATCATTTATTAGGCCAACATCCCTATGATTTAAGTGGTGGACAAATGCAGTTAATTGCACTTATCAAAATATTATCACTCCATCCTCAAATCCTATTATTAGATGAACCAACCAAAGGATTAGATGCTTATTATAAAGAAAAGGTTGGTTTATTGTTGAAAGAATTATCTCAAACAATGACAATCATTGTTGTGTCTCATGATTTAGAGTTCTGTGCGCATTATGCTTCTAGAGTTGGATTAATGTTTGAAGGTAGAATTGAATCTGTCGAAGATACACAAATGTTCTTTGCATCAAATCTATTCTATACAACAATTATTGCAAAACTTACAAGAGGTATAATAGATAATGCATGTGTATTAGAGGATATTGTTTATGAGTAAGAAAGTACAATATCTCTACATACTAGGATGTTTCGTATTGGTTTTATTAATGAGCGTTTATTCAGTTATTAATAAGCAGTATAACTTTGTATCCATTGTTTTGGTTTTCTTATCATGTATACCTTTCTACTTTCGTTTTGAACATAGAAAACCGCATACAAGAGAAGTTGTTATACTCAGTGTTATGATTACTCTAACAATAGCATCAAGAGTTGTCTTTGCATTAATACCAGGGTTTAAACCAATGGCTGCTTTTATTATTATATGTGGAATGGTATTTGGAAGAGAAGCAGGATTTTTATGTGGGTCATTAAGTGCATTTGCATCAAATATGTTTTTTGGACAAGGACCATGGACACCATTTCAAATGTTAGCATTTGGTTTGATTGGTTATATTGCAGGAGTATTAAACAAGAGGAAATGGTTAGAAAATAAATGGATGTTAATGGGATATGGAATTATGAGTGGTATTGGATATTCATTGTTTATGGACGTCTGGACTGTACTTTCATTAGATCGAGTATTTAATGTTTCACGTTATCTAGTTGTGATTGTGAGTGCAATACCATTTATGACTATATATGCAGTATCTAATGTCATATTCTTATTTATACTGACACCTATTTTATTGAAAAGATTTGAAAGAATTAAATGGAAATATGGATTTATAGATGAAAATTAAAAGGGAGAAAAAAATGAAGAAGATATTATTAAGTTTATTATTAGTTTTAACACTGTTTTTACCGATATCGCAAGTTAGTGCAATTGGTGAGAATGGTATTGGTAAAGTTACAAATAAGAAAACACCAACAGATGTCTCACAAGTAACAGATGTGAAATCTCTATATGCGGGTTTTGGAGCTGATCCCGTTTTGTATGGTGATTACTTGTATACAGTTAAAACTGGGTGGGGAAGTACAGTGGCTGAGCTACTACAAATTAACAAAAAAACTATGAAGGTTGAAAAAAATGTAAAACTGATTGCTCAAGCAGGGGGATATACGCCTTTTATTAGTGCTGGAGATGGACAAATATTTGTTCCATTATGTGATGGAAGAGTGCAAGCATTTGATGCAAAAACATTAGTATCAACATGGGTATCAGAAAGTGTTGTATCTTCTGATGTAGGGTCACGTTTGACTTATCACGAAGGGTATCTATATTATGGTATTGGTGGAGGTTCTCTAAAACAAGGAGATCCATTTATCTGTGTAAGTACAAAAGATGAAGATACATCAAAACAAAATGAAACTAAAAAGATTACATGGTCATATAATCAAGGCGCAGGTTATTACTGGGCTGAAGCAGTTATTATTGGAGATAGTATTGCTTTTGTAGGATATGATGGCAAACTTGTACTACATGATTTAACGTCTAATCAAGTTTATGATAAAGTAGATTTAGGAATGGGTGCATTTACAAATTCTATTACCTATGATAGTAACAGTAAAAAAATATTGGCGGCTAGTAAGCAAGGTTTTGTCGCAACTATTAATGTTGATGGTCATGATTTAAAAGAAAACACTTTGAAGAAAACTCAAAAGTTCAGTCAAATTTCTTCATCACCAGTTAGTTATAATGGAAGAATTTATGTGGCTGGAGGAAGTGGAATGGATAGTGAGGGAAAAGCTTCATCATTTACAGTTTTTGATATAAATACATTAGAGGTTATTTATGTAAATGATAAAATTGCAGGTCAGTGTATTCCGGTTTTATCTACTGCTTATGCAACAGAAGAAAATAATCAAGAAGTTCAACTATATATGGTTAATTTTAGTGTTGATTCTAATGGACAAACAAATTTATATCATATTACAGATAATGCTGAAAACATGACATCTATATACCAGTCACTATACAAACTTGATTCAGAGATAAGTGGTAAAAATTGGAATGGTAGTCTTATCATGGATGACAATGCATTCTATGCATATAATGGAAACGGAACTATTGTTAGATTTGGTTTTGATACAAGCATTCAAACTATTAGAGATGAGAATCTAATTGCAAGTCAACTTAATAAAGATATTGCAGCATTACCATCATTAGATAACGTATCAATTAAAACAGATACACAATTAGAAAAGATTGCATCTACATATTCTAGATTAAGTGCAGAAGCTAAAAAAACAGTTAAGAATATAGAAGTAATTGATCAATTACAGACAATAGTTAAACAACAAAATACTTATATTAATAAATTAAATGATGATATTACGAATAAGTTAAATATATATTATCTTTCTCAAGAAGATGAAACATTAGTTAATAATCTTATGAATCAATATCAAAAGATCCATGAAGTGAATAAAACTCTTATTACTCAATATAAAGATGTTTTAAGTGCAAAGAAGATTATTGATCAATTAAAAAATGGAGTTATTCCTAAAGATGTATTTGAAAATATCTTCCAAGAAGATATTGATTATACTGTAACAGGAACAACAGGTTCATTAAAATATAGTTTTACTTTTAATGGACAAGATTTAATCAATACAAATCCATTTACTTTTAAAGTCAATACATTGTCTCCTTTAGATAATCAAATAAAGAAATATGCAAAGAATGCCTTTGTTTTAGATTTTGAATTTGAAGGGACTTTCCCAGGGAAAGCAACATTTGAAATGGAAACAACATTATTAGATGGTGTTTATGCACTTTATTATTTCAATGAAAAAACAAATCAAATAGAGTTTATGCAAAATGTAACTATTAAAAATGGTATGGCTTCAATGCAATTAACTCATGCATCAACATATTTTATATCTGAAAAACTTGATTTGAATAAAATCAATAAACAAATAAAAAATGATTTTAAAGCAGTTGGAACTAATGATGGAACAGATTTTATATGGCCAATTATTGGACTAGTGGTTGCTGCTGGAGCCTTTATTATTGTGATGAAACGTACAAAAAAGAAGTAATAATATAAACAGAGAATTCTTATATTGGAGTTCTCTGTTTTTCTTATTATTTATACTCATTATTGTAAACGACACTATATAAAACATTTCTAAACATATTTCTTTGGAACCTTTAGAAATTAATGGTAAAATAAAGGCATATAAAAAGGAGGAATTATAGAATGAGTTTTCCAAAAGATTTTTTATGGGGAGGAGCAACTGCTGCTAACCAATGTGAAGGTGGATATAATCAAGATGGTAGAGGTCTAGCAAATGTTGATATCACACCTCATGGTAAAAACAGATTTCCTGTAATGCTAGGAATGGATCATAGTTTAAATTTTCATGAAGGTGAGTTTTATCCTGCCAAAGAAGCAATAGATTTCTATGGTCATTATAAAGAAGATATTAAGTTATTTGGTGAAATGGGATTTAAGACATATCGTATGTCATTAGCGTGGACAAGAATTTATCCTAATGGTGATGAGTTAGAACCTAATGAAGAAGGTTTAAAATTCTATGAAAATGTATTTAAAGAATGTCATAAATATGGGATTGAACCATTAGTCACAATTACTCATTTTGACTGTCCTATTCATTTAACAAAAGAATATGGTGGTTGGAAGAATAGAAAACTTATAGAGTTTTATGAAAGATTATGTCATACAATCTTTACAAGATATAAAGGCTTAGTGAAATATTGGTTAACATTTAATGAAATTAATATGATCTTACATCTACCATTTATGGGTGCAGGATTATTAGTTGATGATCAAAAAACAGCATTAAAAGATAAATATCAAGCTATTCATCATGAGCTTGTTGCTAGTGCACTTGCGACTAAAATTGCTCATGAAATTGATCCAAATAATAAAGTGGGTTGTATGTTAGCTGCTGGAAATACATATCCATATTCATGTAATCCTAATGATGTATGGAAATCTATTCAAGCAGATAGAGAAGGATATTTCTTTATTGATGTACAAGCAAGAGGATATTATCCAAGCTATGCTCTAAAACAAATGGATAGAGAAAAAACAATTCCTATTATTAAAGATGGAGATGAAGAAATCTTAAGAAATAATACGGTTGATTTTATTTCATTTAGTTATTATTCTTCACGTTGTACAAGTGCAGATCCTGAAATGAATAAGTTAACTGAAGGTAATGTGTTTGCATCTTTAAAGAATCCACATCTTAAAGCAAGTGAATGGGGATGGCAAATTGATCCTTTAGGATTAAGAATTACTTTAAATAGTATTTATGATCGTTATCAAAAACCGTTATTTATTGTTGAAAATGGTTTAGGAGCTAAAGATGAATTAATCAACGATACTGTACAAGATGATTATCGTATTGATTATATGAGAGAACATATTAAAGCAATGAAAGATGCTGTTGAATTAGATGGTGTTGATTTAATGGGTTATACTTCATGGGGATGTATTGATCTTGTTTCTGCATCTACAGGAGAAATGAGTAAGAGATATGGTTTTATCTATGTTGATAGAGATGATCAAGGCAATGGCACAATGAAGCGTTATAAGAAAAAATCATTTGATTGGTATAAGAAAGTTATAGAAACAAATGGAGATAATTTAGATTAATGCAAAATAGGACAATAAAGAAAACAACTCAGGACATTATGGAATGAGTTGTTTTTTAACTGTAGTTCTCGTTATTAGATGAATAGAGTTATTGCTACAATTTTCACTATAATTGGATGTAAATCGACAAAATATAAGTAAGATTAGTGTTTGCTTTTATAATAAAATTGTAAAAAAAGTGGTAACATGAAAAAATTTTATTGCTTTTTCATACATAATTGTGTTACCATACCTTGTATGCCACGGGACTGGTTAAAAGGGGAATTTTATGAGGGACGAAAGACGGGGAAATTATTCAAAATTTTTATATTTTATAGTTGTTTTAACTACACTTATTTACATTATTTGGAGATTATTTTTTAGTATACCATTTGAATTAGGAATATTAAGTTGTATTTTTGGTATTCTTTTATTTTTATCAGAGGCATTAGGGGCTGTTGAAACAATTCAACAATGTTATGGTATGGGAGAAGAATTGCTTCCTGAATTGCCACCAATAAAAGATGAAGAATATCCAGAGGTAGATGTATTTATTGCTACATATAACGAACCATGTGATCTCTTGTTTAAGACTATCAATGGTTGTTTGTATATGTCATATCCAGACAAAAGCAAGGTTCACATTTATGTATTAGATGATGGAAATAGAGATGAGGTTAAGAAACTCGCTCTAGATATGGGTGTTCATTATATAACTCGAGATGAACATAATGATGCAAAGGCAGGGAACTTAAATAATGCGTTTTCTCAAACAAAGTCGCCACTTATTGCAACTTTTGATGCGGACATGATTCCTTTGTCTAACTTTCTTATAGAGATAGTTCCTTATTTCTTTTTATCAAAATATAAAAAAACAGATAATCACTGGGAAGAAATATCTCAAGAAGATATGAAAATAGGATTTATACAAGCTCCACAAGCTTTCTATAATCCAGACTTATTTCAATATAACCTATTTAGTGAAGGTAATGTTCCAAATGAACAAGATTATTTTTATCGTGATATACAACTTGCTAGAAATAAGACAAATTCTGCTATATATGGAGGATCAAATACTGTTATAAGTAGACAAGCATTAGAAGATATTGGTGGATTTTATACTGGTGTTATAACAGAAGATTTTGCTACAGGAATATCAATTCAGGCAGAAGGTTATACTTGTTATGCAATTAGAGATGTGTTAGCAGTTGGACTTTCTCCAACTGATTTAAAGAGTTTGATTAAACAAAGAGAACGATGGGCAAGAGGTTGTATTCAAACTTTGAAAAAGGTAAGAGTATTAACAAAAAAGGGATTAACCAAAGGACAAAAGATAAGCTATATATCTTCTTTATTATATTGGTATACACCATTAAGAAGATTTATGTATATCTTGTCTCCAATTCTTTTTGCTTTATTTAATATACAAGTTGTTAAATGTTCTTTATTAGAACTTCTTTTATGGTGGGCTCCTCAGTATATTGTTTATCAGTATGCAACTAGAGTTTTTTCTAATAATATTAGAACAAATAGATTAAGTAATATCTATGATACGATATTATTTCCTTCATTATTACCAGCAGTTTTATTAGAGACATTTGGTATATCAAAAAAAGAGTTTGTCGTTACAAAAAAAGAACGAATAAGTAGTGGAAAATTATATCATATCAGAAGAAGCTTTATTCATCTTTTATTATTCGTATTAAGTGTATTATCTTTATCTGTTTGTGTTAAAGAAGTTTTTATAGGTAATGCAAATGCATATATTATTGTTTTGTTTTGGGTTATTGTAAATATGTACTCATTATTGATGACTATATTCTTTATGATGGGAAGACAATATTACAGAAATAGTGAAAGGCTTTTTATTAAAAAACCAATAAGTATAGAAGGAATACAACATCCTTGTTATACAAAAGACTTATCAGATACAGGATTATCTTTTACTTGTCAATTTCCTTGTTACATAGAGCCAGATAAAGTGATTGATTTTGAATTATTAGGTGTAAAGTTTGAAGGGAGAGTTAAACATGTTTCTTATAATTCTAATCAGTGGATATATGGTGTTGAAATTGTCAATATATCCAATTCTATGAAACAAAAATATTATCATATTATTTATGATAGAGAACCAACACTTCCTTCTATAATATCTAAAGAATATAGTTTTTTTGATGAGATATCTTACAATATCATAAGAAGAGCAAGTAAAGAAAGACGTTTTAATAGAAAATTACCAAGATTAGAATTAGATAAAGAACTTACAAGTACAGATAATAAAGTGGTTGTTTGTAAGAACTTTAATTATGAGTATATCTTAATACTAGGAAATAATTTGAAACAATATTATGAATTTAATCTTAATCAAGATATAACTTTGAAATGTCAAAAAGAAAAGAACAATGATGGTCAAGGTTTATATAAAATAATGAATTATGAAGTATTGGTAAGGAACTCTATCTTTATAGGGATTATAGAACAATGGGCAAAAGAATATGAGGATGTTATTAAGCAAAGAAACATTATAAAAACAGAGGAACTAGAGTTTGATGAAAGGCTATATTTGGGGAGATAGTATGAAAAAAATAATAAACATAGTTATAATGATTTTATGTATTATTCAATTGTCATCTCATTGCTATGCTAAGGAGAGCATAGATGGGCCTACTGATGTTATGATTCCAAATGCTGGTGAGAGTGTGGCTAATTATACTTTAGGCAAAGGATACTCTTTTTCTCCTATAAATCAAACTGGTATTTCGTTGAACAAGGATGGGGTTTTAACACTTACAAAGAATGTAAAACCACAAGAATTAATTATCGTTGCTAAAAAAGAGAATAGAGTTATAAGGAAAAAAGTGAGTCTTTACTATTCTTGGTCTAGGGATAATGAAAAATATCAAATTAAAGAGTCTATTAATCCTATTCCTACTTTTAAAGTACTTACAAATACGGGGTTACAAAAAGGTATTCTATATGCAGGTTTATCATTAATCAGCTGTGTATTTATTGGATATATATTGAAAAGAAAGGGGATATTATAATGCTATTTAGCAGCACAATATTTTTATTATACTTTCTACCATTTGTATTGATTGTTAATTGTCTTCTTTCTTTTTCAAGAAAACTTCAAAATATATTTCTATTTATAATGAGTATATTATTTTATGCTTTTGGAGAACCATATTATGTTATTTTATTATTGGTTTCTATTGTTATAAATTATAGTTTAGGATTACTGATTCAAAACACTTCAAAAAAGAGACTGTATTTAATTATTGCTTGTGTTTTGAATATTGGAATATTATTTGTTTTTAAATATTTATATTTTACTGTTTCTACAATCAGTACATTATTTAGTTTTTCAAACAGTTTAAAACCGATAGTTCTTCCTATAGGAATCTCATTTTATACATTTCAAGCATTATCATACGTTATAGATATTTATAGAAAGAAAGAAGTAGCCCAAAAGAATATTATTCATTTAGGTTTATATATATCTTTTTTTCCTCAACTTATTGCTGGACCAATAGTCAGATATACAACAATAGCTGATCAAATACAAAATAGAAAAGTCAATATGAGAAAGCTATCTGTAGGAATATGTCGGTTTATTGTTGGGTTATCAAAGAAAGTTTTATTGTCTAATACACTTGCTATTGTTGTTGATTATTGCTATCAATCATCACCATCTTATGAAATATCTACAGTATTAGCATGGATTGGTGCTATTACATATTGTTTACAAATTTATTATGATTTTAGTGGTTATTCAGATATGGCAATAGGACTAGGATTAACGCTAGGATTTGAGTTTGAAGAGAATTTCAATTATCCTTTTATATCTCAATCAATATCTGAATTTTGGAGACGTTGGCATATTTCTTTATCTACTTGGTTTAAAGATTATGTATACTTCCCATTAGGTGGATCAAGGGTTAAAAATAGCAGCATAATGGTAAGAAATCTTTTTATTGTTTGGCTATTAACGGGAATTTGGCATGGTGCAAATATGAGCTTTGTTGTTTGGGGAATATATAACTTTATATTCATTTTTATAGAGAAGGTTGTTCATTTTGAAAAGATTAAGAATTATAAATATATAAAACATATATATACTTTAATAGTTGTTGCTATTGGACTTGTTATTTTTAGAAGCAATAGCTTAAATGATGCAGGTATTTATATAGCACAAATGTTTGGTTTTTATAATATTGGATTTATATGTGATAGTACATTTATGATTCTTAAAGAGTTCTGGTTGTTTATAATTGTTGGGATACTTTTTTCTATTCCTATCTCAAAAAGAATGAATTATTATCTTGTGAATAAGAAATGGTATCATTTAGAAGTTGTATTTAATGTTATGTACCCAATTGTTATGATACTTATATTTTATATATCACTAACTTATATTGTTAAGGGTGCTTATAATCCGTTTATATATTTTAATTTTTAGGAGGCTATATGAAACATTTTTTTATAAAGAAAGAGATAACAGCAAGTTTATTTATTATTATATTAGTATTGTTTTCTATAGTGAATTGTGTTTATTCTTTACCTATTGATATGCAGGAAATTGAGAGTTCAATTAATAATTCTTTATTAATGAAAACATCATTTATAGAGAGTTATGGATTTATGCAATCTGTATTAGAAAAAAGAGAGTTAAATAACTTTGAAGTTCTTAAAGATAATAATGATATGTTATATTTAACAAGTCATCAGTTTTCTTTAAGGAATGTATCACAGATGGTATCGAGGATGCATAGATTAAAGGAAACGGTAGAAAGTAATAATGGTCAACTTATTACTTTAATACCTCCTGATAAGATATTGGAAAAAAGAGATGCTTCATTAGATGGTTATCCTTATTCTTATAATAATGAAACAGCTGACGCATATAAAGAAGGATTAAAAAATATAAGTGTTTTAGATTATAGAGATATCTTTCTAGAGAAGGGTTTAACCAATAGTGATGTTTTTTTTAAGACTGATCATCATTGGAAGATAGAAACTGCTTTTCAAGCGTTTCAAGAATTGGTTGATTATTTAAATAAAAAAGATTCTTTAAAATTAGATCCTCAATATTATTATAGAGACTTAAATAATTATAATCAGTTTTTATATAAAGATAGCTACATAGGTTCTATAGGTAGAAAAACCGGGAAGTTATACGGTGGAGTAGAGGATTATACTCTTATATATCCAAATTTTGAAACTTCTTTTGAATATGATATGCAGCATTATGGAGAGAAAACTCATAGAGCAGGTAGAATGGATGATACTTTAATTAATCCCCACTATTTTAAAATAGATAGAAAGGATTATTTAAATCCTCAGTATGATTTTTATTCAGCATATTTAGATTATAATTGTAGTTATGCTAAAATTGTTAACAAAAATAATCCAGATGGCCTAAAAGTAGTTTTTTATAAAGATTCATATTCAATGCCTTTAATTACTTTTTTTAGTACTGTTTGTAGTGAAATAGAGATTATTGATCCAAGGTATTATGATAAAGATATTAATAAGTATTTTGAAGAGAATAAATTTGATTATGTTTTTGTATCAATGTCACCTGATTTGTTATATGAAGATTCATTTATATTTTATAAATAAATACTTATACTGTTATGTGAACTTAGAAATATACTAGACATACTTTAGGGTATGTTTTTTTGTTTGAATTTAACGGAAGGTATTAAAAAAGTGTGTCTATGTAAAAAAAGATAATGGTAATATATATAAATAGTGTAATTTGTATTCCAACATTTTTTGATTTTTTAATTAAAACACGTGAAAAAAACTTCATAATGAGTTAATATGGGAGGAGTACTTTGTAATAAATTGGTAAAACCATGCCTTTTTTGTCAATTTAAGGAAAGGGGACTTAAAATGAAATATTATTTAGGGATAGATGTTGGGTCAACAACAGTCAAAGCATATTTAACAGATACAGATAACTTATGTTTATATTCTTCTTATGTTAGACATAATTCTGATGTTAGAAATACAATATTAATGTTGTTAGATGAAATACAAAAAGAATATAAAGATATAAATATTCATTTGGTTATAACGGGTTCTGGAGGTTTATCTATTGCAGAATCATTAAATATAAAGTTTGTCCAAGAGGTCATTGCCTGCACAAAAACAATTGAGACTTATATACCAAGTACTGATGTCGCAATTGAATTAGGTGGAGAAGACGCTAAAATTACATATTTTGAAGGTTCTTTAGAACAAAGAATGAATGGAACATGTGCAGGTGGAACTGGAGCTTTTATTGACCAAATGGCAACATTGCTTCAAACTGATGCATCTGGGTTAAATGAATTAGCAAAGAATTATCATACAATTTATCCAATTGCTTCACGTTGTGGTGTATTTGCAAAAACAGATATTCAACCACTTATCAATGAAGGAGCACAAAAGGAAGATATTGCTGCTTCTATATTTCAAGCTGTTGTTAATCAAACAATCAGTGGTCTTGCGTGTGGAAAACCAATCAAAGGACGTGTTGCATTCTTGGGAGGACCATTATATTTCTTAGATCAATTACGTTTACGTTTTATTGAAACATTGAATTTAACTGATGATGAAGTTATTTTCCCTGATAACTCTCAATTGTTTGTTGCGATGGGAGCGTGCTTAAATGCAAAAGAAGTAGATGAAGTTATTGCTCTTAATGAGTTGATTAATCAACTAAAGAATTTGGAGTCTCAAGGAAATGAAGCAACGCATACATTGGAACCTTTATTTTATAACGAAGAAGAATTAGATGAATTTAGACAAAGACATTATCAAGTGATTACCAAAAAAAGAAATCTTAAGAAGTATTTTGGTGATATCTATTTAGGAATAGATGTTGGTTCAACAACATCAAAAGTTATTTTATTAGATAATGAAGGATCAATACTTTATTCTTTTTATAATTCTAATGAAGGAAATCCTTTAGATTTAATCATTAAGATTATGAAAGAAATTTATGAACTTATTCCAATGGGTAGTCGTATTAAAAAAGCTGGAGTTACAGGATATGGAGAAGCATTAATCAAAGCAGCTTTAAAGATTGATATTGGAGAAGTGGAAACAATTGCTCATTATACTGCTGCAAAACATTTTGCTCCTGATGTAGATTTTATTCTTGATATTGGCGGTCAAGATATGAAAGCTATTAGAATTAAAGATGATGTGATTCAAGATATTACTTTAAATGAAGCTTGTTCTTCTGGTTGTGGATCATTCTTAGAAACGTTTGCACATTCACTTGGTTATAAAATTGATGAGTTCGCTGAAATGGCATTACTTTCTAAAAATCCATTAGACTTAGGTAGCCGTTGTACAGTTTTTATGAATTCAAAAGTGAAACAGGCTCAAAAAGAAGGCGCTACTTTAGCTGATATTTCAGCAGGTTTATCATACTCTGTTATTAAGAATGCTTTATATAAAGTTATTAAATTAAGAAATAAAGATAGTATTGGTAAGAATATTGTTGTTCAAGGAGGAACTTTCTATAATGAAGCAGTTCTTCGTGCTTTTGAAAAAGAAGCAGATGTGACTGTTGTTCGCCCTGATATAGCAGGATTGATGGGTGCTTATGGAATGGCACTATTAGCAATGGAAAAAGATGATGATAAAGATTCAACAATCTTAACATCACAAGAGTTAGAAAGATTAACGTATACTAATACAATGCGTCACTGTGAAAAATGTACAAATAAATGTATGTTAACAATTACATCATTTAATGATAATAGAGAATTTATTAGTGGAAATAGATGTGAACGTGGAGCGAATCTTCCATTGCAATCTAAATCAATTCCTAATCTGTTTGATTATAAATATAAAAGAGTATTCCAATATCGTTCTTTATCTGTTGAAGATGCTTCAAGAGGTATTGTAGGTATTCCAAGAGTGTTAAATATGTATGAGAATTATCCATTCTGGCATACCTTGTTAACAGAACTAAAATTTAGAGTTGTTTTATCTGCACGTTCATCAAAGACTATTTATGAAAAAGGCATTGAATCAATTCCTAGTGAGAGCGCATGTTATCCAGCAAAACTAGTACATGGACATATTGAAGATTTAATTGAAAAAGGAATAAAGTTTATCTTCTATCCATCAGTTTCTTATGAAAGAAAAGAAGTAGATGATGCAGATAATCATTATAACTGTCCTGTTGTGGCTTCATATCCAGAGGTGATTAGAAATAATGTTGATCATATCCCAACAGAACATATAAAATTTAGAAATCCATTTGTATCATTAAATAATGATAAAACATTATTTAATGTCTTAAAAGATGAATTAAAAGAATATCAAATCAGTGATCAAGAATTACATAATGCTATTACAAAAGCTTATGATGAATTAAATCATTGTCAAAAAGATATTCGTGATGCTGGAAAGCAAGCATTAGGATATATGAAAGACAATCATATGCAAGGAATTGTATTGGCTGGTAGACCATATCATGTGGATCCAGAGATTAATCATGGACTTGCTGATTTAATAACAAATGAAGGTTTTGTTGTGTTAAGTGAAGATAGTGTTTGGTATATGGACCAAGAAAAACTTGACTTAAGGGTAGTTGATCAATGGACATATCATTCAAGATTATATAAAGCTGCTTCATTTGTATCTTCACAAAACGATTTACAATTAATTCAATTAACATCATTTGGATGTGGATTGGATGCTGTGACAAGTGATCAAGTTGCTGAGATATTAAATGCTAGAAATAAGATTTATACATTAATTAAAATAGATGAAGGTAGTAATTTAGGTGCTATTAGAATTCGTATTCGTTCATTAAAAGCAACTATTGAAAAGAAAAACAATAGTATAAATTTAACAAAGAAGTATATACCTTATCATGCTCCTTTTACAAAACAAATGAAAGATGATCGTTATACAATTCTATGTCCACAAATGTCTCCACTGCATTTCCAATTTGTTGAAACGGCAATGAAAGAAGAAGGATATAATTTTGTTATACTACCATCAGTAGATAAAGATGCTGTTGAACAAGGATTAAAATATGTGAATAATGATGCTTGTTATCCAACAATTATTGTCACTGGACAATTAATGAATGCATTAAATAGTGGAAAATATGATTTAAATAAAGTTGCTTTAATGATTTCTCAAACTGGTGGAGGATGTCGTGCAACAAATTATATAGCATTTATTAGAAAAGCATTAAAAGATGCGGGTATGGAAAATATCCCAGTTATATCTGCTAATCTCTCTGGATTAGAAAGTAATCCTGGATTTAAGATTACATATTCAATGGCAAAAAGAATCATCATTGGAGCAATGTATGGAGATTTATTTATGCGTGTTCTTTATCGCGTCCGTCCTTATGAAAAGGTTAAAGGTGCAGCCAATAAACTTTATGAATCATGGGTAGAAAAATGTCAAAAGAATGTTGTCACTGGAAGTCTTAAAGAATTTAAAAAGAATGTTTACCAGATTGTTAAAGATTTTGATATGTTAGAACTTCTTGATATTAAGAAACCTAGAGTTGGACTAGTTGGAGAAATATTAGTAAAGTTCCATCCAACTGCTAATAATCAAATTGTAGAAATTATTGAAAATGAAGGTGGCGAAGCAGTTATGCCTGATCTTATTGATTTCTTCCAATATTGTTTCTATAGTATTGAATTTGAGAATAAACATTTTGATGCAAAGAAATCATCAGTGATGTTGTGTAACTTTGCTATTAAATTTATTGATTATCTAAGAAGAGATATGATTAAAGCATTAAAACAATCAGTAAGGTTTGATGCTCCTACACCTATTGATGAAATTGCTAAAAAAGCAAGTGAGATTGTATCGCTTGGTAATCAAACTGGTGAAGGTTGGTTTTTAACTGGGGAAATGATTGAACTTATTGAAGAAGGTGCACCTAACATTGTATGTATGCAACCATTTGCATGTCTACCTAATCATGTAACTGGAAAGGGTGTTATCAAAGCTTTAAGAAAGAAATATCCACAAAGTAATATTGTGGCTGTTGATTATGATCCTGGAGCTAGTGATGTTAATCAATTAAACAGAATTAAGTTGATGTTATCGACAGCATTTAAGAATATGAAATAAACCTTATTTTAGGCTGATGATAAAGAAGTTCTCAAGACAACTTTGTTATTCAGCTTTTTTATATACTTTAAAAAAGAGTATATTAGTAATTTATAATAGTGACTGTAGACTATTGTTATACTTTCAAGAAAACTCATTTAGAAGTATAATAAAATTAGAAAAAGACGTTTGGAGATGAAATCAAATATGGGTAAGACTAAAATAAAAAATAAATTTTTCTGGGTATCAATGATTTTTCTTGCGTTAATGACAATATTTATACTTATACATCAATATTACTACCCGCAAAGAGAAGGATTATATTATCAAAAAGACTTAACTGGTAATAAAGTTTATTTTGAGGACAAAGCATTAATCTATAATAAAAAGACAGATGAATTTGTTGGGTATAAATTTAAAGGCACTCCTCTTAAAAACTATCCTGTGACTTTATCAACAGATGTCTTAGTGTCAAAAAAAGAGCATCTCAATTATTTTGAACAAACAGAGTATACATATAATATCGCTACAGAATATCAAAAAAATAACCTCCATATACAAATTGGAGAAACGGGGAAATCTTTTATGAATCCATCATATCATATGTTATTAAGTGTATATCATAATGGATATTATATACAAAGTGTAGTTTATTATTTGGAAGAAGATATAGATATAGAAAATGAAAATGAAATTGTTACACTTGCTAAGATATACTGTGAAAAACTACTTAGTTATTATAATGAAAATAAAAATGATTTTAGAAGTATTATTAAAAATGCAGAGAATAATGACTTTAAAGAGAAAGTGAATTAATTAGTTTTATGAACTTAAAATATTAATTTGGTAAAAAAAGAATTAATCATTAAATTTGGTTAATTTTTTTATTTTAGAAATCATCAATATCTATCTATTTCAATTCATTTTCATAAGAAGCACAAGTGAACATTCTAACTATTTCTGTAATATATGAAAC
Source organism: Coprobacillus sp. (assembly GCA_036639875.1). Taxonomy (GTDB): domain Bacteria; phylum Bacillota_I; class Bacilli_A; order Erysipelotrichales; family Coprobacillaceae; genus JAVWHX01. The sequence continues at coordinate 3,537 of JAVWHX010000027.1, read as the reverse complement.
AATAAAAAAATATTTTGACTTGCTTATTATCTTACTTACATTGCCTGTTTAAGAGAGATAAAAAATTTGTATATTTTTATAATATATAATATAATGGTACAAATGAAAGAGGGGATTTCTATGCTTCAACAAGTCAATGTCATCATCAAAGATAATACACAATTACACATAGAATGCTCTAATGAACTCTCATTACAAATTATGGAACATGTCAAAACATTAGAAAACGTATCCATACTTTTAAAAGAAGATTATTTCTATGAAGAAATGAAGGTCAAAGAATATTTAATGTTTTTTGCTGAGATTGTAGGACATGCTGATATGTATCTAAAAGCAATTGATTTAATGTGTTTAGCTGATTTACAACATGTTAAAATATCGAAGTGTACACCAGGTCAAAAGAGACGAATTGCAGTTGCTAGAGAGATATTAAAAGATGCATGTATTTATTATTTGCAAGAACCTATTAGTGATATAGATCAAGAATCTATGAAAACTATATTAAAATGGATGGATACTTTTGCTGTTACTGATAAACAGATTATTACAACTTCTCGTTCACTTAAAGAAGTTTGTCTATGTCCTGGAACACATTTTTATGTTAATAAATTAAAAGTAGAATGTGTTGATAAAACAGAAGAATTAACAGAGAGTATAGAAACTCCAACTATTCAAAAACTGATGGTTAAAGCAAATGAGAAAATCTTTCTTTTTAATCCAGAAGAAGTCGATTATATAGAAGCCAGTGAAGGAAGAACATGTGTTTATGTAAGGGGAGATATGTATATTAGCTCTCTGACAATGGAAGATATTGATCATAAATTAAGACGTTTTGGTTTTTATCGTTCACATCGTTCATATCTAGTGAATATGCAAAAAGTTATTGAAATCATTAAGTGGACTCGTAATTCTTATTCAATTAAATTAATGAATTATGATGAAACAATGGTGCCATTAAGTAAAACAAAAATACAAGAGATGAAAGAAATCTATCAATTCTAACATGATATAAGCTCCATTCAACCTTATATTTACTCCATTCAAGAATATCTTATAGAAAAAGGATATTCTTTTTTGTAAAATGGGTTATGTCAGGAGGGACATTATGAAAGATTATATTATTCAAGTCGAAAGTTTATCAAAAAGTTTTTCAAGTCATAAGGCATTAGATGATTGTACTTTTTCTATTGAAAGAGGGGAAATATTTGGGTTCTTAGGACCAAGTGGGGCAGGTAAGACAACAACAATTAAATTACTATCAGGACAACTTCATAAGGATGAAGGAAATATCATGGTCTTAAACGATAATCCATTTTCTCATGAGATTAAGCAAAAGATTGGGATTATGAGTGATACAAGTGGATTGTATGAAAAGATGAGTGTTTATGATAACTTAGCATTATTTGCTGATATATATGGAGTCGATCACAGTCAAGTAGATAGAGTTCTAAAAGAAGTTGATTTAACAGAACATAAAGCAAAGTTAGTAGGGAAATTATCAAGGGGACAAAAACAAAGAGTCGTCTTTGCAAGAACAATTATTCATTCACCTGAGATATTATTCTTAGATGAACCAACTGCTAATTTAGATCCAGCTACTGCTCAAGAAGTTAGAGATATTATTAAGCTTTTAAATAAGAATGGAACAACAGTATTTTTAACAACACATTATATGGAAGAGGTAGAAGAAATCGCTGATCGTATTATCATTATGGATAAAGGTAAAAAGATTGCTGAAGGTACACTTAAGGAACTGTTAGAAAAGTATAAAGATACACTTATTTATACTTTATATTTAGATAATGTATCTTTGGATATTAAAGATTCTTTATTAAAGATAGAAGGGTTAGAAACTATAGAGATAATTGATAATTCTATTAAAGCAACAGTCTCAAAGAATAATGATACATTAGATAAGATTCTTTTATTTCTTGTACAACATAATTACCATATAAGAAAGATGGAAACAGAAGAAGGTAATCTAGAAATGGTGTTCTTAGAATTAACTGGGAAGAAATTGAGGGATTAAATATGAATAAATTTTGGACTTTATTTAAACAAGATCTTTTTAATCTTATTTCTAGCCCAGGAACATTAGGCGTTTTCTTAATTTTTCCTACTGCTTTAATTTCATTGATGGGATTTTTATTTGAAGATCTATACAATACAACATTAGTGAGTTCTTATGATTTTTATGGTGTAACAATGATCTTCTTTATTGCAATGATGGGAGCGACAGTACCAGCAAATTGTTTTTTAGAAAAACGTATTAAAAGTGGTAATACCAGAATTTTTTATAGCCCTGTTTCTAGAGTTACCATTTATAGTTCTAAGATTATAGCTTGTTTCCTTTTTATAGGAACATGTTTATCATTGAATGTTATCATTTATCAAAGTTTATCTTTTGTTAATTTTGGTAATGAAAATATGATTTATGTCATTTTGTTGTTGTTGAATTTTATCTTATTTTTAACTTTATTGAGTAGTGCTATTTGTGTAACTCTTCATAATGAACAGTTAACAAATGTTATTTTATCTAATTCAATGTCAGTAATAGGATTCTTATCAGGGATTATGTTTCCTATTGCTAGTCTTGGTCCAGTGTTTGAAAAAATGGCTAGTTTTTCTCCCATGAAATGGACAATTGATAGTGTGTTTCAATTAATCTATGATGGAGCGAGCGCTAATTATTTAGCAATTATGTTAGGTCTTTTAGGTTTATCATTATTACTTTTATTGGTTGTTCATAAAAATTATAGACCAAAAGATTATATTTAGGGAGGAAGACATATGTTAAAATTAATGAAGTTAGTTCTATATCGTATTATTCATAATAAAGATTTTTTAATTGTTTATCTTATTTTAATACCAACAGTTATTGGGATAGCTGTCTATTTTACAAACACTGTTTCATTGAATATGAGAATTGGTGTTATCGGCGAGGTTGAGGTTGTTGAAAATGATAAAGTGAAATATGTATATTTAGATGATGTACCAAATAATTCTCAATTGGTGTTAAATGAGTATGACGCAGTTGTTGTTCAAGAAGGTAATGATTTTAAAGTGCAATCAACAAAAGGGGAAGAGTATAATCAAGCTTTGAAGTTATTTGTTACTGGACAAATAACAAGCTTACAAGATGATAGTCTTCAAAGAGGAAATGCAACAACGATAATAGGATTTCTTATGATGGTAGTTCTACTATTAGGTGGTCAAATATATTGTTATTATTTTGATGAAAGAAATGGGATTAACAAACGTATATTAAGTACTTCTATAGGGTGTCGTCAATATATGTTAAGTCACTTTAGTGTCACACTTATGTTTTTATTTATTCCAGCAGTTGTTGTTATATGTGGATGTGTAACTGTATTTAATATTGTTTTATCTATTCCAATGTGGGAATTTGTATTGGTGTTATTACTGTTATGTTTCTTTTCGGCATCGTTTGGTTTATGGATGAATTCTTTATGTAATAGTATGGATGAAAGTTTGATGTTTGGAAATATGTTTGCGATAGCTGGATCAATTGTTGCA
>JAVWHX010000026.1:0-30880 GCA_036639875.1 Coprobacillus sp. | reverse complement strand
TTATTCACTTTTCAAGGTTCTAAAATATATTTCCACTAATTATTAAAAATCACTTGATTTTAATATAGTTAGCTCGTATATATTTTACCATATACAAATATAAGAGGGTTTGTATTATAAGTGTTTAAATCCTATAATACGGTGTTAAACACATTTGCCAACATTTATCTAGGGTTAGATTTTTATGTATAAAACTTTATAATATGGTAATTATATATACAGATAGCTTACACTTTCCCCTCTATTTTTCCTCCCCATTAAAATAGATGTAAGTTATCAATTAGTTATATTCCTAATATTGGTAAACCCAAGAAAGAGAAGACAGGCCCATCCTGTCTCCTTTTTCTTTTGAAAAACTTTAGATTATCTTACACATTTTATACATATGATTCCTATATAATAATGCAGAGGTGATGAGAATGCTAGAAATAAAACATTTGTCAAAGATTTACAAATCAAAGAATGTTCAAGTTCGTGCTTTAGATGATATAAATTTACAAATTCAAGATAAGGGAATGGTTTTTATCTTGGGGAAAAGTGGAAGTGGGAAATCTACACTTCTTAATGTATTAGGAGGATTAGATCAGTTTAGTGAGGGTGAAATTATTATTTGTGGAAAATCAAGTAAAGATTTCAAACAAAGTGATTTTGATTCTTATCGTAATACATTTATTGGTTTTATATTTCAAGAATATAATGTTATGAATAACTTTACTGTTAAAGAAAACATTGCATTAGCTTTACAATTACAGGGTAAGAAAGTTACTGATCAAGCTATTCAAGATATTCTTGATGAAGTTGATTTACAAGATCTTGGTAATAGAAAGCCTAATGAGTTATCTGGTGGCCAATTACAAAGAGTAGCAATCGCAAGAGCATTAATTAAGAATCCGGAAATTATTATGGCTGATGAACCTACTGGAGCATTAGATAGTAATACAGGAAAACAAGTCTTTGATACGTTAAAGAAACTATCTAAGGACAAACTTGTTCTGATAGTATCACATGATAAGGAATTCGCCAAAAACTATGCAGATCGTATTATAGAGCTTGCTGATGGGAAGATTACAAGTGATACTAGTAAGGAATTGATTGCTCCTCAACAAATGAATGAAGGTATTTCTTTTTTAGAGAATGAATTTATTAATATTCAAAATGCTGAAAATTTAACACATGATGATATTGAAAAGATTATTCAAGAATTAAAGAAACATAATGGAGAAACAATTATTTCATTTAATAAGAATACAAATCAAGAGATTAAGAAAACAAATCATATTGATGAAGAAGGTAGAATTGAAGTTTTTCATGATACATCAAAAAAACATTTAAACCTTAAAGACTATGCTTCTCAATCAGTTAACTTTATTAAATCTAAGCTACCATTTAAGAGTTCAATGAAATTAGCTTTATCTAATCTTAAACTTAAACCATTTAGATTATTTATTACAATTATATTATCAGTTGTGTCTTTCACACTATTTGGTTTAACAAATACAATGTCAGAATACAATAAAGAAACAACAACTTTTAATTCTATAAAAGATAGTCAAATTGATTATCTTTCACTAGGAAAAACAACAAAAATTACTTATCAAGGTAATTATTCTTATGATGAACCTTCTAAACTAAATTCTCAAGATTTAGAAGTTATTCAAAAGAAATATCCACAATTAAAGTTTATCAATACTTTTTCATCTTCAAATTCTGGGACATCTTTAGAGTTCTCTCAATATATTGAAAATACAGAAAAACTTCCTGGTGAACAACAGAGATTATTCTATCAAACATATTTCTCTGCACTTTCAACAATTAATGATAATGTTATAAAAGAAAAAGATTTCAGTTTGACTGGAAATCTACCAAAGACTGATAAAGAAATTGTTGTGACTGAATTCTTTGCTAATACATTTAAAGACTTTGGATATAAGATTACTGATTCTAAAGGAAAGATAAAGACTTCTTCTATTCAATCTTCAAAAGATTTGATTGGTAAAACACTAACATTAACAATTAATTCTCAAAATATTGATTTTACTATTAGTGGTATCTTAGATACACATGTTGATTTATCACGTTATGAAGTATTAAAAGAAGAACATAGTGAAGGATTAAATTCTTATTATTTAACTTCTGAATTACAAACATTGTTAATGAATAGTTATCATTCACTTGGTTATGTTAATGATACAAGATTACAAAATAGTATAGATAATTATAATCTTTATTCAGCACAATTTGGTGGTCAATATTTAGATTTATCCATAGATGATAACTATATGAACCCTGAATGTTTCTATAACTTTAATGATATTAATAAAGATAAACTTGTAGACTTTGATAATGGTGGTAGTTTCTATGTTAATTACAATACAATTAAAACCTTACGTGTTGATAAAACAATAACATTACAAGATTATGTAAGTCAAAGAATGACTGATCCTACAGATGAAAAAGCAGTTATCAATATTGTAAAAGAGGCTGTTAAGAAATATCAATCACAAATTGTAAGTTCTAAACTTGTAGCTTCTTTAAGTTTACCTGGTGATCATATAGACAATATTATTGATAAAATTGCTGGAGTTTATATTAATGATTTTAATACTGAAAGTCATGCCTTTGTATTAAAAGATAAATTAATAGATAAATATGAATTTAGTAAAAGTGGTTATGCTGAGTTTGTTCTTTCTCCAATGAGTGATGATGAAACACTAAAAGATGTTATCACATATACTTATGACGATGGAATAGATAAAACAAGTTATACGCTTAACAATCAAGTTATGCCGATGCTTACTTCTGTGAATTCAGTTGTCGCTGTATTAGGGGATGTCTTCTTCTGGGTAGGTATTGGTTTTGCAGTCTTTGCAGCAATTATGTTCTGTAACTTTATTGCAACTAGTATTGCAAATAAGAAACGTGAAATTGGTATTTTAAGAGCTGTTGGAGCACGTGGTATGGATGTTCTAAAAATATTCTTAAATGAAAGTTTGATTATTGCACTTATTAACTGGTTATTAGCTGTTAGTGCATGCTTTGCAGGAACTTTATTTATCAATCAATTTATAAGAAATGATTTTGGTGTGCTTGTGACAGTCCTTAACTTTGGACCATTACAAATCATTTTACTCCTTGTTATTTCTATTGCAGTAGCCTTTATAGCTTCTGTATTACCAGTTTATAAGATTTCACGCAAGAAACCTGTAGACGCTATTAAAGATAGATAATTCTATGAAAGAAGACAAATCACTGTCTTCTTTTTTTATTATAAAAACAGTTCGTTCTTTTTCAAACAAACTGCTTTATTCTTTATCAACCATTTCCCAATTCCACCATGTATAATGATACTCTCTTTGTTCTACTTTATAGACTGTATGACAACGATGACAAGATACCAAATAATAATCAATATAATGACTATCTTTTAAATAAATTGTATCTACAAGAGTAAAGTATCCATCATCAATTAAATGTATTGGATTAGAATCTTCACTTAATAAGCAACATGGACAATAATCTCCATTTTCATGAAATGATATTATATCAAATGCTTTATTTAAAAATCTTATATTAGGCCCTAAAGCACCACCTAAGGCAATCCCTTTTGTAGCAGAAATCATTTGATCTTTATATGGTAATAATTCTATAACTCTATTATGATTTTGACTTAATGAACAGATATGACAACTTGCTTCCCATATTTTATAAGAGTCTTTAGATAACATATCTTTAACAATTTCTTCTGTTGTTTTATTTGTTTTTCTCATACACCACTCCTTTATCTATTAAAAACAGAATCCATTCTGCGATATATATACACCAATCATTGATCCTACAATACCTGCTAATATAAGAAATAATAGTAATGTGTTATTCTTTTTTAATGTTTCTTTTTTATTTTTCATAACATATTGTCCTTTCTATAAGAATAAAATATAAATAAGCTTTAGTTTTTTCAAAAAAACTTGATGTTACTGCGTTTTTTGACTTTTGCCATGCTATTTTGTCCTTGTTTTCCCTTACTTTTTCCCTTGGCAGAAATTTATAAAGGGAAATCAAAATTTTGTGTGGGGTTGTGTTCATTTTGCAAATATGTTCAAGACCATTGATTTTTAAATACAAAATAACCAGAAAACTCCAAACTTATCTCTAATAACAGCAGATAAAGGTGTCCAACCCCAATCTGTGTTTAATTTACATTCTTCTGCTTCTTCTTTCATAACATCATATGCTTTTCGTAATTCATCTTCCGATGCAAAATGTATACAACACTCTCCACTATGCCCCTCATTGTTAGACTGTATGAATATTCCAAAATTAAACAATGTTATATTAATGCCAATCCATTCAGCTCCACCAGTAAACTCATCTTTAGAAGTGATTTCAGCATTAAAAGCTTTTGTATACATTTCAACAGCTTCAATCACATTTTGTTTGTTGTTTAAATTAAATATTAAATAACAGTATGAATGCTTTTCAATTATATCCGGTGTTGCCACTAACTTTTGTGTAACTTCCAACAATCGATTTACATTCGCCGCATTTCCGTCATAATCAACATTGACAATCTGTGTTTCGATTTCTTTAGCTTTTTCGTATAACATCTTGATATCAGATTCTCTGCTAAAATCAGATTGCTCAATTTGACGGATAAAATCCAAAACTATTGTTTTTAATTCGTGCAAGAGAGATACTTCCTCGTCAATAGCATTCACCTTTTTTTCAAGTACCTCTAACACAACTTCAGAACCAGATGTATTAAATATTCGTTGGATGTCTTTAACGCTGATGTTTAACTTCCGTAGGATTAAAATTTGTTCAAGTCGTTGTATGGCATTATCGTCATATAGCCTGTATGCGTAATTATCACTTCTTGTGCTTGTTATAAGTCCCATATCCTCGTAATAGCGTAGAGTACGAGCTGATATATCATATTTAGTTGATATATCTCTAATCTTAATCAATTCGTTCATATGCTAAATCCTCCCATTATTGTTGGTTCTGACTTTAGTATAAACGCTTCCCCAACGGTAGAGTCAAGATGTTTTGTGAAAAAATACAAACAACCTCTCAGAAAATCTAATCTATTTTAGGTCACTGCAACTTTAATAGCATTTTCCATTATTATGGCGTAATAATCTACCGTCATCAAATCCATACACCATCACATCATCATTGTGGCAATCAGGGCATATGGGTGACCACCTTATACTTTTGCTTGTTGGGGATATATCCCCCCATTATCACAATAAATTGTGTGGCTACGCTCCCTTCGTGAGCTAAAACAAATCAAACATTCCCTTGAATTTCCCCTTATTAAATTGGTAATATCCTATAAAATCACATAACAAGCAAAACGGGAAACAAATCACCATTTCTTGATAACGCCTGTAAAATCAAGGATTTCAATACACTCTATAACAAAATAATATTGGGTAGAAAAAGCTGTAAAAGTTACTAGCTACAATATAAATTATCTATTCTTTATTTCTTTAGTATTCTTTTTAACTGTGATAATTCTAATAAATTGACTGTCTCAAAATTCCCCTTATAAAACACTCCAAAATTATTAAACACACAAGGTAATTCTTTAGCTTTTTGTAATGTATCTACCTCAATTAAAGATACAGGAATATTATTAACTTCACAATACTCTTTAATTGCTTCAATATTTTGATAGACAAATGGACATTGCATATCATAACAAATTGTCAGTTCATGATTATCAATTTCTAATCTCTTAGCACTTTGAGTAAAACTTGGTTTTGTTCCATCAAAAGAAAGAGCGAGTAATTCATAACCATTTTCAGTACTATCAACGACTTCAAAACCAAACTTCTTCGCAAATGATTGATCTGTCAGCCAATGTTTTTGTTTCTTTGCACCCAACATACAAACCCCAGATTTACCACTTGCTTTGGCATCAGCCAAACAATATTCCATCAATGATTTACCATATCCTTTTCCCTTTTCATTTCCTAAAGCCCATAAACAGTATATATAAACATAATTATCTCCAACAATAGGTACCCAAGCAGTTTGTAATGGTGCATATTCAATAAAAACTGTAGCTTTAGCATTTAACTTTCTAAAAACATGACCTTCTTTTATTCTTTCTAAAAGCCATTTTCGTTTTGCTTCTACACCAGGATGAAGTTTTTTACTTCGAATAATACAGCACAAATGTTCACTAGCTATATTTTCTACTGTTAAATTTATAAAATCATTAGTCTCCATATTCCATTTTCCTCTCTTAGTTATTCTATAAATATATCTCTTGTATGTCATACTTTCCATTGGATAATTCTTAAAAATAATAGTATTCCTCCACTATTATTTTACTTTATTGGTTTTCCTATATGTTTATCTAATCTCCATTGTGGAGCAACACCATCATCACCCCAGTATTCATCAATTGAAACTATTTTATTAACTTTTATCCTTATAAAAGATGTCACATGAAAAGATAATGGTTTATTAACTGCAAAAACATGAGTAACAGTAATGATTAAATCATTAATCTTTTCAATTCTTTCAATGACTCCATCCCATTTGTCTGGATATTCACAGTTAGCTTGTATAAATTCTTCTACTGTAAAACATTCATTTGTATTATGCCATTGTATATATGCATTTGAATCAAAATATTCTTTCATTGAATTAGCATCTTGACTTAGTGTTGCTTTCCAAAAGTCTTGTATATTCATTATATCATACCCTCTACTCTTTCTTATTTATGACTATAAAAAATGAAACTTATACGGATGTTTTTCTTATCTTTATTAGTTGAACGCAGATAACAATCGTTCCTATAACCTCAATTTCAAATTTATACACTTACTCATATAATTTTTTAGCCAACACTCTTAAACTTATTAATATAGATATATTTTAACATAATAATATCTTTATCAAAAGACGATACTTAAATAGCTGTAAGAACATAAGAAAAAAGACACTGATCAAAAAAGTGTCTCTATAATTCTTTTAATATATCTTCTAATTCTGTTTCACTAAACTGATAAGCTGTATTACAGAATTGACATTTCATTTCACAACCATGATCTTCATTAATCATAGCTTGAATTTCATCTTTACCAACTGTTATTAATGCTGATTGCATTCTTTCTTTAGAACAATCACATTCAAAGAATAAGTCTTGTGTACCTAAGAATTCAACATCATCAAATATCATCTTTATAATATCTTCTGGTGTTTTACCTTCATTTAATAATGTAGATATTGGTGTAAAATCTTTCATTTTACTTTCAATATATTGAATATCTTCATCTGTTGCTTCAGGTAATAATTGAATAATAAACCCTCCACTAGATAAGATTTCATTTGTATCATTGACCAGTACTCCTAAAGAAACAACAGAAGGAATCTGTTCAGAAACCATAAAGTAATAAGAAAAATCATCTCCTATTTCTCCAGTTTGTAAATCAACAGAACCACAGAAAGGTTCTTTTAATCCCATATCCTTAATAACTTGTAAAGTTCCTTGATTCCCAACAGCTACACCAACAGCTAATTTCCCAGTATCATTATAAGTATAATGAACTTCTGGATTTGCTACAAAAGCTTTCACTTTTCCATCACTATTCGTAGCTGCTAACATTGTACCAATTGGACCACCACCATTAATTGTTATGGTCATCTTCTCTTTATTCTTATTCATAGCACCCATCATCAAAGTTGCTGACATCATACGTCCTAATGCAGCAGATGCTGTAGGCCATAAACCATGCTTTAATCTTGCTTCTTCTAATAGGTTCTTTGTTGTACAAGCGAATACACGACAGTTGCGTGATTCAACAATCCCTCTTACTAAATAATCTTTCATCTCTCTAACCAAAAGCAAAATAACTGACTAAAGGAAGTAACATACATGCTACTAAAATAAAGACCAATATTTTACTCATTGTACTTCTTTTCATTATTTTCTACCTCTCTAAGAAAAAAGCGCAAAGCGCTTATTTCATTTCATCTAATAAATCATCTTCAACATCAACTGGTGCTTTTTCTTCAACAACTTCAGGAATGATTGGATCTTGATGATCATCTTGATTTTCTTCAATCTTTCCATTGTGCATTTCTAACATTTTACCAGTTTGATATAATGATTCAATTTGTTCACTATTTAATGTTTCGTATTCTAATAAAGCATCCGCAACAATAATCAGTTTATCTTTTTGTGATTCAATAATTTCTTTACATTGATTATAACAATCATCAATAAGTTTACGAACTTGTTGATCAATTTCAAATGCAATTTGACCTGAGTGAGAATTATTCGTAGAAGAATAATCTCTACCTAAGAACACTGCATTATCTCCAGACGCATATTTAATTGGACCTAAATCAGACATACCTAATTCAGTAACCATTAATCTTGCTATACGAGTTGCTTGTTCAATATCATTATGAGCACCTGAAGTAACATCACCAAAGAAAATTTCTTCAGCTACACGTCCACCCATAAAACCTGTAATACTAGACATTAACTGAGTTTTTGTTTGGAAATATGTTTCTTCTTTTGGTGTCATTAAGTTATAACCACCCGCATTACCACGAGGAATAATTGTAACCTTTTGAACCTTATTTGCTGCTTCTAAAGACAATCCAATAATGGCATGTCCAGCTTCATGATAAGCAACAAGTTTTCTTTCATGTTCAGTATATTTACGTGATTTCTTAGCAGGTCCACCAATAACACGGTCAATTGCTTCATCCACATCATCTAAAGTAATCAATTGATGTCCTTGTCTTACTGCTAATAAAGCAGCTTCATTAAGAACATTTGATAATTCAGCTCCAGAGAATCCAGGAGTACGTTGTGCTACATTTTCAAAATTAACATCAGGAGCAAATTTCTTATTTCTCGCATGAACTCTTAAAATTTCAGCTCTTGCTTTTTTATCAGGATTTGCAACTTGAATTTGTCTATCAAAACGTCCAGGTCTAAGTAATGCAGGATCTAATACATCAGCACGGTTAGTTGCTGCAAGAATAATAATACCTTCATTACCACTAAATCCATCCATTTCAACTAATAATTGGTTAAGTGTTTGTTCACGTTCATCATGTCCACCACCAACACCAGTTCCTCTTTGTCTACCAACAGCATCAATTTCATCAATGAAAATAATACATGGAGCAGTTTGTTTAGCTTTCTTAAACATGTCACGAACACGTCCAGCACCAACCCCAACAAACATTTCAACAAATTCAGAACCAGAAATTGAATAGAAAGGAACATTTGCTTCACCAGCAACAGCTCTTGCTAATAAAGTTTTACCAGTACCTGGAGGCCCTACTAATAATACACCTCTAGGAATCTTAGCACCCATATTCACAAACTTCTTAGGATTCTTTAAGAATTCAACCAATTCAGTTAATTCTTCTTTTTCTTCATCAGCTCCAGCAACATCAGTAAACTTAGTATTACCTTCTTTTTCTAACTTTGCTCGAGAATTACCAAAATCAAATGCCTTAGCGTTGGCTCCACCGCCACCACCAATACTTCTCAGTGCAAATATCATCATACCAATCAATAACACATATGGAAGTAATCCAATAAGTGTATCCATTAACATGTTTTCACTCTTAGCATCTAATACTTCTACTTTAATTCCTTTATCTTTTATTAACTGCATTAAAGAATTTAATTCCTCATCAGTTTTAGTAACATTTGTTTTAAATGAGTATGCAACATCTTTTCCATCCTCAGTCTTTGTATACTTTCCTTGTACAGTTGTTACATATACACCAGGCATAACTGTCATTTCTGTTATTTTTTCTTTATCTACAATAGTTACAAACTCATTATAGTTAACTTCAGTACTTTTCCCACCACTTAATAACGGAACAAGTGACCCTAACAGTATAATGACAACAAGCCACGGCAAAATTGCTTTCATTAAGCTTTTATTCTTGTTGTTCATATATTCTCCTTTTTATTGATAACATTCTTCTTTTAAGATACCTACATATGGTAAATTTCTATACTTTTCATTAAAATCCAATCCAAATCCAATCACAAAAGCATTTGGAATTTCAAAGCCAATATATTTAGCTTCAATTGGGAAAGTTCTACCTTCCTTCTTATCAAGCATTGTCACTATCTCAACAGACGCAGCGCCTTTTTCAAGTAACATAGCTCTAACAGTCGATAAAGTCTTACCAGTATCTAAAATATCTTCTACCAATAAAATATCTTTACCCTTCACATCTTGATCAAGATCTTTCTTAATCGTAATTGTGCGAGACTCAGTTCCTTCATAACTACTTACATCCATATAATCAAAAGTGATATCAAGATTTACTTGCTTAGAAAGTTCTGCTAAAAACGGAACTGACCCCTTTAACAATCCAACAAGCACTAATTCTTTATCATGATAATCATTCATAATTAACTTACCTAATTCTTTACATTTTTGTGAAATCTCTTCTTGTGTGTATAAAATCTCTTTGACATCTTTATGCATCTTCGTCACTCCTTATAATGATTAACCTATTTTATCACAAATACATTTGGTTTTGTAGTCAAATAATCAATGTTTTTTGCAATATTTGGAACTAAAACAATTGTCTTATCCTTATTTAAAACAACAGGCCATGTTTTTCTCTTTAATGCAGGAATTTTTGCATTAATAAATAAACGTGAAAGTTTCTTTGTTCCAGAAGATGTCATAATAGAATCCCCATCTTGTATCGTCCTTATTGTTATCGGATAATCTTCTTGACTTAGATAAACACCTTCATTCATATGACCACTCTCTAACAAATGAAAATACTCACATCCAAAAGGAATAAATTCTTTAAATTCATAACAATATCCTTTGGTTTTATCTTTATCAACGATGTATACATTATCGTATTCTTTTATGAACAGATAATTAACTGGTAAATTCATTTGTATATTTGGTTTAATACTATTCACTTGATGTTTGATTTCTTCAATTAAAGATAAAGAAATTAATTGTGGATGCATAATATCCTTTAAAATCAAATAAAGAAATATATCTCTTAAATAATCTGGGATATAGTAATAATAAATTTGACCATCCACTTTATATTGTTGGTAATATGGTTTCACTTTAAACTCTAATTCTTTAATCCTTTGATTATGTTCAAACGCTTTTTGAATCAATTCTTCTTTTTCCTGAAGTGTATAATGATTCAAAATCGTATTACGAACTTTATCCCTTTCAAAATCAGTTTCAAAATTAGTATAATCATCATGATAAGCAATATGCTGTTTTCCACAACAATCCACAATATCACTCTTATACATATTCATCAAAGGTCTTACTACTCGCATACCTTTCACATGACTCTCATTCTTAATTCCTAAATAATGCACTGTATTATGTTTAGAGAGTTGCATATAAATTGTTTCTAAATGATCATCCAAATGATGCCCTAAGATAACTCCATCACATTTATATAAACTATAAATTTCTTTATAAAAGTCATAACGTAATGATCTCGCTCGATCTTGAAAATTCCCTGAGTCATAATCCTTTTCATGAAATGATTTATAAAAAAAGGGAATTCCATGTTCAGCACAATAATCGCATACCAATTCATAATCCATATAACTATCATGGCGATAATTATAATTCACATGTGCCACAAATAAATGATACCCAGAATGAAAAAGTGTATCTAAAAGGTACATTGAATCACAGCCACCTGAAACACCAATGACATAATATTGACTTTTATCTAATAAACATTCATTCATATCATCACATCCATCTCACATTATAACAAACATTATTCAAAAACCAAAACAAAAATCCCTAAAAGGGATTATTGTTTACAAAGTTTTAAGACCATTAATGTCATATCATCACTTTTTGTTTCATCATTTGCGATTTGTGTTAGTAAATGAGCAATATCTTTAGGGTGATCTTCTCCAATTAAATATAAGTTTTTCTCTAAGAAGTCTTTGAAGTTTGGACTCACACCATCAGTAATCATAAAAATCAAATCATTCTCTTTTAAGTTATATTTTTCGATAGATATTTCAATAGGAGATATAATGCCAATTGGTAATGAATCTGTTTTAATTTCAATAATTTCATTTCCTCTTAAAATATAAGTAGGACATGATCCATATTTGACAATTGTCATCGTTCCTAAAACCAAATTAATTTGAAGCATATCTAAAGTCGTAAACATATCATTACGATTTTTAATCTTTAATAAAGCATTCACCGAATGAATTGTATCTTGTAAAGATATTCCATTTAAGATTAACTGTTTTGTAATATCTAATGTAAGTGTAGAATCATCACTTGCTTTTTGACCTTGTCCCATTCCATCACTTAATGCAAAATATTGATTTTCATTCATTGTAAATAAAGTATAACTATCACCACATGCAATAGGATCTTTTGAGAATTGTGTCATTCCATATTGAACATAATATTGACTACTGTGTTTTAAAACAAGATATGTATATCCTAATTGATGCATTGGTGTTTTGATTGTTTCTATGTTTAATGTTTCATTTAAATAAGTTTCTAAGATAGGTAATAATTCATTTTCTATTTCTTCTTTTGTTGTTTCACATAAACCAATCTCTATATAATATGTAGATTGTGATTCATAATATTTCTTTAGATGTGTTATATCAAAATGATATCCCTCTAAATGTTCAACAATATGTCTCTCTTCAATATTTCCAATTTTTAATTGTGAAGAGAATTGATGAAAGACATCATTCAATAATGAAAATTGATGATAAAGATCTTTCTTCATTGTTTGATATTCTTGTTGAATACGATATATTTTATGATAATCTTGTTTATAACTATCAATAACTTTTATATATTTTTTAGGTTTTAAACAATAATTCATAATAAACTCTTTATCATCTTTACTATAATTTTCTTGTAAACCTTTATTCATGAGTTTTACCAAACGATTTGGTCCGTATTTTTGATTAAAACAAGATGTACAACTTGTACAAGATTGACACATATCTTCATAAACATAACCAATATATTCTAATGAATGATTATGATGTGGCACATCATTAAAGATAGAAGTAATTTGTTCAAACAAATGACAGAATGAATCTACTTGTTTAGATAATTGTTGTTTCACTGTCATCTCTTGGTATGATGAAGAGAGTATCGGTTTATAGCTTCTAATTGGTACAATTAAAAAGATAATTCCACTTATTGCCACAATAACTCCATGATACATATAAGAAAAATCTAAAAAGAATGGCAAGATCAAATGGGCCACAAAATACAATGCTGTAATTGTCCATTTAGAATGACAATCTAACATATAAAAGAAAAACAAAGGGACGATAAAAGACAAGATATCATCTTTATATCCTAAATTCATCAACAACATCAACATAGACCCATAGAAAAGCCCTGGTAACAAATCATCTAACGCTTCATGATAAACCATCACCAATATAAATACTCTTACTAATACCATTGTGATTTCACGTGAATATGGTAGTAAACTCATAATACAGATTAAAATCAATACAGCTAAAGATTTCATTCTTTCATGCGTTAATAACTCAGATTGATTATGCATAAAGATTGGTGCCAAATATGAAAATATAACTGTATTTAAATATGTAAGAACTGTTAATAATAATGTTGATAACAAATCAATTTGAATACTTGCATAATAAACCCCTGCAATTAATGTTAAAAGATAAGGGACATATCTAGATTTCATTGATTGAAATAAAAGACATATCTTCAAAATGACAAATGTTATTGCACTGATAATGAGAATATCATAGGATACCTGCAACAATAGTACTCCTAGTATAATCCCAACTGCATAACTCGCTAATGCAAAGTATCCACACATAAAGCATAGATAAAAAAATGGTAATACAAATAATAATGATGTTTCATTAATCGTAACTAATGAAAATAAAAATGATATGAGTGTCATAAAAAAGGCCATCTGAAGTTTACCTTTCTTCACTCGACTTTGATTGATAATCAGTTCCATACTTTCACCTCAAAAGTCATTATAATCATGTTTACCTAAATTATTTGTCAATTTAAAGATGTCGAAAAAAGAATATCATTTTTGATATTCTTTCTTATATTTATAAAACGTTGTTCTACTCATTTTTAATATTTGTAAAGCTTCTTGTTCTTTAATTCGTTTCTGATTAAAATCACAAACAATATCATTAAATTGACATGGCAACACACATGGTCTTCTGCCAAACTTTACACCTCTTTTTTTTGCTGCTTCTATTCCTTCTTTTTGTCTTTGTTTAATATTTGATCTCTCTTCATGAGCGCAAAAGCTTAATACTTGTAATACTAAATCAGCAATAAAAGTTCCTAATATATCCTTTGATAACGTTGTATCTAATAAAGGCATATCTAAAACTTTAATATCTACTCCTTTATCTTTAGTAATAAGTCTCCATTGCTCTATAATTTCATCATAGTTTCTACCCAATCTATCAATTGACTTTACAATAATCAAATCTCCCTCTTTTACTCGCTTTAAAAGTTTCCCATATCCAGGCCTATTGAAATCCTTTCCAGAAAGCTTATCAACATATATAAATTTTTTATCTAAATGAAACGCTTCCAAGGCAGCCAGTTGCCTCGCAATATTTTGATCCTTACTTGAAACTCTTACATATGCATATATTTTTCCCATTTTTTACCTCCTTATACAATCTCCCATTGTCTCATTTCATTCGACAAAGTTCTACAGGAAATAAATGGAAAAAAAGTTGTATTCTTAAAATTTTACAAAGAATACAACTCCTGTTTCCGTATTTTTCACACCATATTCAAAGCGATGCATATCTAATATTGCTTTACATATTGCTAATCCTAGTCCCGTACCTTCTTCATTTCTTGCTTTATCAACCTTATGGAATGTCAACCATATCTTATCTATCTGATCTTCAGGAATATGGCCTCCTTCATTCTCAATAGAAAATTCATGTTCATCCAAATGAATAATAACTCCTTTATTTTCTTCAGTATACCTTAATGCATTACTAATAAAGTTACTAATTACCATTTCCATTTTAAACTTATCTGCTTTTATAATTACTGAATCTAAATAAGTAGATACATGGATATTTTTCTTTTCAAATAAATACATCATAGAATCTAAACATACATCAACAGTATCTAATAAATCAATATCTTCTATAGTTAAAGAAACATTTTGTGATTCTAATTTAGATAAATCTAACATTGCCAAAACAAGTTCATTAATTCTTCTTGTTTCATTTTGAATAATTTGAATATATTCATTACGTTTTTGATCATTATTCTCTATTTCAACAAGTTCACTAAATCCATTAATAATTCCCAAAGGTGTTTTAATTTCATGTGTGAAATTAGAAACAAAGTCTTTTCTTAATAATTCTAACTTTTGAACACGTTCAACCTCTTGATGTAGATTATTGATAGTCTTTTCTAGTTCCTTACTCATTCTATCAATACTTCTCGCCAGATCTCCTAATTCATCATGTCGTGTCATATCAACAGGATAATCAAACTCTTTTCTTGCAAGATGCTTAGCCGTCATCTCTATTCGACGAATAGGTTTAATAATCATATATGCAATTGACAAACATATCAAAACAATTAATACAAAAGCTAAGAAATAAGTAGAATAATTATCAATAATAAATTGATTCATTGCCTTCATTGTTAAATCTGTATATTCCTGAGTTACAAATATATAACCAACACCATATTTATCAAATGTTTGTTTTTCAGATAAAACTGTTCCATTACCATCTTCAAGCATATATTGGCCTAAATTCATAAGTTTAATCATAACTGTAGAATATTGTTTTCCATTATATTCATAAGGTTTAAGTAAATAATAATTTCCATAATTAGATGATGAGACAGTAGGTGAAGATATAAACTTTTTAAAATCTTTTGTAAGTTCATATCTTAAGCCCTTCATTGCATCTTTATAATTAAAGATTTTCACTTCATATTTACTTTCATTTTCTTCTTTGGCTGTTGTTGAAAAAGTTGAATCATAAGGATTAATATAAAGTTCAACATTATAACTTGTATAAAAATCTAACTGTCCTTCAATCGTATCAACACTTCCTGAAACATCAGTAGACATTACTTCAATATTATCAAAGAATATCGATTGAATTGTCACTTCATTAAACTGTGTTAATCGATCCGCTCCTTTAGGGATAACTGCATTAATCTTTACTTGAATAGCATTTTCTTTAACATTATCAATATTATCCCGATACTCAAGTATCTTTTTCTCTATTTCTTCTAAATGAGTATCTTCCACTGTACTCATATCAAAATAAACTGGTATATTCTTAGATCCCTTATATTCCTTTATTGTCATACAAAGTGTAGCATTCCCGATACTCTCTCTAGATATATCCAAAATCTTCCCATCAGTAGAAACAAGACTTTTTACCTTGGAAGAGTCATTAGATAATGCTTGATCATAAATTCTTGTAAAATCATCTGATTGAAGATCAATCTTTCTCATAACACTCAAATCAGAATAATCTTTAGAGAATTGATCTAGATTTTTAACAGTTGCTTCAGCATCAGTTTCAATTGTATTTTTAATATATCTATCAATCCCTAAACGTATTTCATTCCCTAATACAATCGCAAAGGCAACAAAAACAATTCCAGTTATTTTAACAATTAAACTGAGACTATACTTTCTCATTACTCATCCTCTTTGGATCAAACATATAACCAATCTTAACAATTGTTTGAATATATGGAGATGCATCTAATAATTTCTTTCTTAATTTCTTAACATATGTATCAACAATTCTTTGATCTCCATAATAATCATATCCCCATATATGATCTAATAATTGATCTCTAGATAATATCTTTCTTTTATTCTCAATAAAATAAATCAATAATTCATATTCTTTATGTGATAATTGAATTTGTTCTTCTCCAATAAAGACTTCATGAGTATCTTCATCAATTCTTATTAATCCTTCATTTAATGATTTATTATCTTTATTTAATCTTTTAAGTAAAACATTACATTTTGCATATAACAAAGAAGGTGCAAAAGGTTTGGAAATAAAATCATCAGCCCCAAGTTCATAGCCCTTTAATTTATTTTCTTCTTCACTTAAAGCACTAATAAACAAAATTGGTACATCACTCTTTTGCCTAATCAACTTACAAACTTCGTAGCCATCAATACCAGGCATCATAATATCTAATAAAACCATGTCATAAGTTTCATCAAATAAGGCTAAAGCTTCATACCCATCACTTGCTTCTATAACCGTAGCTCCTTGTTTATCAAAATACTCAACAATAAACATACGAATCAACTTTTCATCCTCTACTAACAATACTTTCATACCTTCCACCTCGCCTTTTCTCTATTATAATACAAATTTGTGAAAAAGTTATGAAAAAGTGAGAAAAGATGGTTTCTTTGAAACCATCCCTCATTTATTTGAATGCAAACTCTTAAATATTATATTTGATTTTCTTCTTTCTTTTTCTTAGCAACTATAATACCAGAAGCAGCTGCAAGTCCTACAAAACAATATAAACCTAACAGACTCTCATCATCAGTTTTCACTTTATCAGTAACTTCTTTAGGTGTTGTATCTGTTTCTGATGGCTTGGGTTTTTCTGTATCAACAGTTGGTTTTTGAGTTGGAACTTGTTCTTGTTTAATCATATTAACGAAATTCACAGAAGCAACGTTTAATTCTTCTCTATCTGTTAATCCTGTACTAAACATTTCCTTCATTCTTGTTCCATCAACAACTTTACCATTTTCCACAATGACAAGACCTTTCCATGTTGGATCTTTAGCTAATTGTTCTTTACCATAATTGACTGCTGTTTGTACCCAAGTCGCAAACTCTGGATTGTTTAAATAACCTGTATGTCCTCCAATAATATATTTAACTTTATTATCTTTAATAAACTTTACAGATTTATCTAAAGCTTTTACCCAATCATTAATAGTCTCTTTAGTTGTTAATCTTACAGATGTTCCACCTAAATGGACTTGTGCACCTAAAGTATCTCCACTATGTAAGATACCACTATCTATATCTAACAATTGTCCTCCTGCTGGAGTATGTTCATTTGGAATCTCTACAAATTGGAATGAACGTCCTGCTGCTTTTATAACTTGCATATCTTTCACATATACTGGTTCTCCAAATAATGTTGTTAAATCTGTTGAATCCCCAAGTTTAGAATGAGGTTCATTTTCTGGCCAAATAACAGTAACAATCTTTTTTAATCGTTCATCCTTAATAATTTGAGCCAAGTTATTCACATGGTCACCATGATTATGTGTAAAGTAAATCTTTAATGATTCACAATTTGGACCAATAACATCCTTTATCACTTTATTTAATACATTTTCACCATAGAAATCAACATCAATCATAAACGCTTCTTTCCCATCTTCACTTACATATATCATTGGATTTTCTAAGTCAGTATTCTTTAACATATAAAGTTTACCAGGACCATCAATTCCCATATCAATTTTAAAGAAGTTTCCATATTGAGTTGTCATATCATGTTGTTGATCATAAGCAGTTTTCTCATCTTGTCCCATAACCAATCCTGTAATAGAATCATGAGCACCTAAATCATATCCCCAATAACCATGAGAGTCAATATGAAAACTAAAGCGTATATTTTCATCATCCTTCCCTGTCGCAATAACATCTGTCCCACCTACATCAGGATTACTCTTAAAGAAATCTTTATCATATGCTGATTCACTGTTATATTTCAAGTTCGTTGAAGTATCAAAACTATTGATTTGCTCAACCAATTCTAAATATTTATCAATATCAGCTTCTGTATATCCTGTTCCCTTACTATCAACAACACTAAAACCAGTATTTGCAACTAACAATTGTTTAACTTGTTTTAAACTTGTATAGAAATTTAACATATTAAAGAAACTTATTCCTGTATTATTTGGCATTCCATTTAATTCAGACGAAGCCAAATAAGTATCTTTTATTTGAAACTGAGTTGTTAAAGTTTTACTTGTTTCATTTTTAATAACTTCAATATTCTCATTATTTAACTTTTTCTTTAAGTCATCACCAACATGTTGTGATGTGATTGTTCCATCCTTTTCTACTCTAGGTAAAATAATCCCGTTAATTGCTTTTTCATAATCACCCTTCACTGTAGATGTTTGTTGTGAAAAAGTGGTTGTACTTTGGAATAAACTTCCACTTGATAGACTCACTGATCTGTTTATTGATGTAACCTCCTCTCCACTTTGTGCATGAACATTTGATACTGGTAAAAAACATACTGACATTGTTCCTGCAATAAAAGCTTTAATAAATCTGTCATTTTTCATTTGTTCTCTCCTCCTCTTATACACGTTCATTTTAACATTGATGAAAGCGTTTTAACGTTTTATAAACAGATTCTTCTCTCTCTTTTTGAGATTGTTTTTTTTATTAAAAAAACATCTCAAAAAATGAGACGTTATAAATCTTCTGAACATTTGATTGTTATATAATCATAAATCATCATAGTGATAATATCATCAAGATAACTTATTGGTATTTGGGGTAAAATAACTTGATAATCTATATCTTGTAATTGATGATTTATTTTAGAGATTAATGCAACAGGGTTCTTCTGTGACCTAATTTGTTTATATTCATCTTGATTGACTTCTATAAATCTTCCCGAATATGTAATGATGATGTTTAATCCATCTCTATCTTGTAACTCTTTAGCTTCATAGTTTAATTGGTGTATATAAACTATAATTCCTAAAGTCGCCATATCCTCAATAAAAGATTGGGCAAGTGCAAGTGGGTAGGTAGCTCCATAAAGATGAACTATTTTTAATTCTTTTATACATTTAATAATAGGTTCTAATTGTTTTTCTATGAAACTAAATTTATGATCATGAAATAATTGACTTTCTTCTGATATAAAAGATAATGCTTTTTCATTCTTTTCTTTTAATTGTTTTTTACGGGTATTTGTTGTAGATATAAAACTTGTTTTAAAGTTTTTAAATGTTGGAAAGCCTAAAAGTTGACAAAACCTTAATACTGTATTAGTAGAAACATGACATTCTTGAGCAATTGTTTGAATATTTTTATCTTCTAATACATTAGCATTTCTTAGAAAATAAGTTGCAAGGATATAGTTTGCATCAACTTTTAAATCATTTTGTAGAATTAAAACAATTAATGATAAAACTGTATTCATAATGTTCCTCCTATAAATACTCCATTATTTTTTCACTTAAAAGATTAAGTGAAAGATATGGCATATAATCATGAATATGTGCAACACGAATATTCATATAATTTTGATATTGATTACAGTTAGCTTCTCCTATATAAAACTTAGCAAATGAGTAATCATTAACCTTATCAAGATTTAACATATGTTTTGTATTCATACTATATTCGCATATCCCCTGAATTGTCCACCCAGTCTCAACCATAATAAAAACATCATTTTCGTCCATTGAATCTAAATGCTGATAATTTTCTTTAAGATTCCATCTATCTAAAAAAACAACATGAATATGATGATTAAACAAGTAAAAAAACACTCTTTTAAAACATGATATTTGATATGTGTTTCCGTAGAATACAACCAGCTTCGCTTTTTTTATTCTATTGGCTAAATATTCAACTTGTTTATAATCAAAAGATATCTCTTGAATATTTTCTAACATGTGTATTCTATATAGCTCATATTCAACATCAAAACGCTGTTTTTGTTTTATCTCATGTTTTAAAGTCATTGTAAGATCTTTAAAGTTTTCATATCCTCCCTTACTGAAAAAGCGATGTAATGTTGCTTTCGATACTCCCAAATCATCTACAACACTTTTCACACTTAAATGATTTAATGAATCTAAATGATCTAATAAATAATAAGCAATATCACTATCAATAGAATCATCACTACAAAATTGAATTAATCTTTCATATGTATACATATTATCCTTCCCTTTTCTTACTTATCATTATACATGTATTTCTTACAAGAAAAAGAATTAAAATCTAAATAATACAAAATATGACACTATTTTCATAATATAAAAAAACAAGGCTACAAATAACTCTAACCTTGTTTCATATATCTTTTATATCTTCTTAATATAACCAACATCATCATAATAATAAGATTCATCAAATCTCATAAAAGCTAATCTTTTCAAAAGTTTTATTGAACGTATATTATCATTATATACATAACAAATAACCTTCTTAAATTGGTATTGATCTTTCATATATTGCATAAATGGTTTAATAATTTCCGTTGCATATCCTTGAGACCAATACTCACTATCTAAAGTATATCCTAATACAAATATCTTCTTATTTAAGATTTCTACAAAAAGATCACCAATCAATAAATCATTTTCCTTTAAAACAATCCCTAAATGATAATCACTACCAACTCGATTATACTCTTTGATTTGTAAACATTGAGTTATTCGTTTTGATGCATCTTCAACAGAATATGTTTTCCAAGATTGATATTTTGCAACTTCTTCTTTACAACGATAAGCACTCATAAGAGGTGCATCTTTCTCTTGAAGATATCTTAAATACAATCTTTCTGTTTCTATAATCATTCAGCTTTTAAATGATAGTATATAAATAACATTCTATCTTTTCCATTCATATCTTTAATGATTTCATAAGGAATCCCAGGAAAATAATATTCTACTGCTTCACACATTAATTCTCTTTGATCAAATCCCATTTCAAAAGCAAGCAATGCTCTTTCTTTAATCACATCTTTTGCTTTTTCAAAAATACGACGATAGAAATATAATCCATCACTTCCACCAAATAAGGCAACATGTGGTTCATTATCCCTTACAACATTTTCAATGTCTTGAAGTTCAGGAATATAAGGAGGATTAGATACAAAGATATCAACCTTTATATTTCTGTCAATTAATGGTTCTAACATATCTCCTTGATAAAACTCAACTTGTGCACCTAACTCAGAAGCATTTATTCTTGCGACTGTTAATGCATCTTCACTAATATCAGTTGCTGTGACATGAAGTTTAGGTTCTTCTAGTGCAAGAGAAATAGCTATTGCACCAGATCCAGTTCCAACATCACATAACTCGATAGATTCATAATCATCAAAATAATCATCTATCTTATATAAAATATTTTCAACCAATTCTTCTGTTTCATAACGGGGTATTAAAACATTTTCATTAACAATGAAATCTCTTGTAAAGAATGTTTCTTTACCTTTGATATATTGAATAGGTTCACCATCCATATATCTTTTCATACCCGCTTGAAAGTCATCATAAAGTTTCTGATCAACTTCTTCATCCATCATCAAATATAATTGATGAGGTTCTTTATTTGCTAGGTGATAGAATAAAACTTTAGCGACATTACAATCTCTACTTTCATCATCCAACATATTCTCACAATCACGAATCAGTTGTCTAACAGTGACCATTATTCTTCACCTACAAGTTTTAATCTTTGATCTTCATTAACTAAACCATCAATAATATCATCTAACTTACCTTCCATAATACGATCTAATTGTTGTAAAGTTAAACCAATACGATGATCAGTAACACGATTTTGTGGATAGTTATATGTTCTAATCTTTTCACTACGATCTCCACTACCAATCTTATTACGTCTTTCACTTCCAACAGCTTCTTCTTGTTCACGAAGTTTAGCTTCAAAAACTCTTGCACGTAATGTTCTCATTGCTTTATCTTTATTATCGTATTGACTACGACCATCTTGACTTGCTGCTACAATTCCTGTAGGAAGATGGGTAATACGGACAGCTGAATCTGTTTTATTGATATGTTGTCCACCTGCTCCAGATGCACGATAAGTATCAATTCTTAAATCACCTGCATTAATTTCAACATCCACTTCTTCTGCTTCTGGCATAACAAGAACTGTTGCTGTTGAAGTATGCACACGTCCTTGTGTTTCTGTCTTAGGAACACGTTGAACACGATGAGAGCCTGATTCAAACTTTAATTTTGAATAAACGCCTTCACCTTTCACCATAAATGAAATCAATGAAAATCCTCCAGCTTCTGATTCTTGAGAATCCATAACTTCAATTTTCCATCCTTGATTTTCTGCATATTTCACATACATTCTATATAAGTCACCAGCAAAAATATTTCCTTCATCTCCACCAGCAGCACCACGTACTTCCACAATAACATTCTTATTATCATTTGGATCTTTAGGAAGCAATTCTAAATGAAGTTTTTCTTCTAAATGAGGTTTCTTTTCTTCTAATTCACTTAATTCTAATTGAGCCATTTCTTTAATTTCAGGATCATTTTCTTTAAGTAATTCTTTTGCTTCTTCTATACCGTTTAAGACATCCTTATATTCTTGATATAATTGATAAGCAGCTTCTAAAGAAGCTTGTTCTTTAGATGTTTCTGTCATCTTATTAATATCACTAGCAATACTAGGATCCATTAATATTTCATTTAATTCTTCATATCTTCTTGCAATTGATTCTAATCTTTCTATCATATTGTTCATACTATAACCTCCAAACCTTTATTATTATAATATAAAGTTATAAAATAAGCAAAATAATATTGGTTAATTCTTGTCTTTTTTGATTGACACAATTCTGTTTGTTTTTTATACTACTGTTATATATGGAGGATACATTATGATAAAAGCAGTTATATTTGATATGGATGGATTAATGATTGATAGTGAAAGAATGACTTATCAAGGTTATATAAAAGTTATGGAAAAGATGGGACTTACAATTAGTGAAGAATTTTATAAGACTTTATTAGGTAAACAAGTCGCTTATGCCCATGAACAATTTAAGAAAGTTTATGGTGAAGATTTTCCAATTGAACAAGTGATTATTGATGTTCATGAATATTTAGCAGATGTTTTTGAAAATGAAGGAGTTCCTGTTAAAAAGGGATTAGTTGAATTATTAGATTATCTAAAAGAAAATGATTATAAGATTTGTGTTGCGACTTCTAGTCATAGAGATAGAATGGAGCATATTTTAGGGTTAGCTAATGTATTACAGTACTTTGATCAATCTGTTTGTGGAACAGAAGTTAAAAATGGAAAACCTAATCCAGATGTGTTCTTAAAAGCATGTGAAAGATTAGATGTTCAAGTTAATGAAGCAATTGTATTAGAAGATAGTGAAGCTGGTATTCAAGCATCACACACTGCAAAAATTCCAGTATTCTGTATTCCTGATATGAAATATCCTGAACCAGAGTTTGAAGAAATGACAACTGGAATCTTAGAATCATTAGATAAAGTTATTGATTATTTAAAAGGTCAAGCATAGAATGTTCTTTAAAAAACAATACACAATAGATAACTATAATACAAAACCATCAGAACCTGAATCATCAGTCATTGAATGTGGCGATTATGAATTTGCTACTACACACTATCAAAAACATGATTTTCGTTATAAGTTCGTACAAGCCTATATTCAATATATAAAAAATACATATAATATAGATATCTATACTTGTAAGTTTGAAAGACCAAAAAACGATTCTACTTTTATTAATTTATATATATACCTTTATCATGATGAAGATAAATATAGATATAGAATAGAAGATAAAAAAGATAAATTTATAATTTCTTTTTATAAGGTTTTGAAAGAATATCCTTTACCAGTTATTAATGAAAATTTTCATCTTCAGTTTCTTATGAAAAATATTTCTAGTGTTATGTATGATAAAGTCTTAAAAGAAACCTTTTATGAAATTCGTGAAAGTATAAAAAAGGAATTTATTGAAATAGAAAGTTTTACACATTGGAATACTTTGTATGTATTTATTAAAGAAGAATATTTTGATACGCTTATTCAAGATACAGAGTATCTATTAAAAATAAAAGCGTATTGTTATGAGGCAGCATTAAGACATAATCCAGATGATATATTAAAAGATCGTACTTTTTCTATTAGAGTTGAAAATTATGCTATATATAAGTCTATTGGTGGTCAACACTATTTTAATAGTGATTATATGTTTGATTGTTTAGTCATCTAAAAGCAGTAAGGATTTATTCCCTACTGCTTTTCGTTAACTTTTTTATACTTTTGTTTACTACTATTGGGTTTATCAGGGATTGTCATCTGAATATATCCTAATTTTAAAGCAGGTAATAAATAATTATTTCTAAATGTATTTCGGTGTTTTAAAAGCAATAAATCCATTAATTCTTTTGTTGAATATGCCTTGTTATCCATCACTTTAAGTAACTTCTTGACTTGGTCGGTGACTTGGTCGGTGACTTGGTCGGTAGATGCAATTTGGCATAATGCATCATAAATTGTATTTAATAAAAATTCAATGAATTTTTGAGAATCAGAGTCTCGATCACATTCGCCTAAAACTTGATAGTATTCTTCTTGTCGTTCTCTAATAAGGGTTTCTACTGGTAACCATCCGAACACTGTTTTCCACTGGTAAAGTATAAGGGTCTGCCACATTCGCCCCATTCTTCCATTTCCGTCTATATAGGGATGGATAAATTCAAATTCATAATGAAACACACAACTTTTTATTAAGGGATGTACTTCTTCTTTCATTGCCCAATCTAATAATTCAGACATAAGGTGTGGCACTAGGTTCGCAGGGGGGGCCATATGTACTAATCGTTCTCCCGCAAAAACACCAACATCACCACTTCTAAACATCCCCGATTCTTTTGTGAGATCATTCATAAGTATCTTATGGGCTAAAAGCATATCATTTATTGAGTAGGGATCCATATCTAATAATTTTTCATATGCTCTAAAAGCATTCTTTACCTCACATATTTCTTCTGCCGAACCCAATATTCTTTTTCCATCTATAATATCCGTCACTTGATCTAATGATAATGAGTTATTTTCAATAGCTAATGAAGCTTGTATTGTGCGAATTCGATTATTCTTTCGCAGTTTAGGATTGTTACTCATACCATCATTTATTGTAATCTTCGTTATTATTTCAGTAATATCAGAGATTAAGTTTATAATTTTATGAGTTATTGTATATGGTGGACTATAGTTACTTTTCTTCATAGTACCCCTCCCTTAAAATCTCTTGTTAGTTTGATATATTATATCGTACAAGTCATAATAATACTACTTTTTGTAAGATAAATATTATACCTCATGCTTAATCTATTGTTATATATCTTTCGTATAATTATAATGATCCTTTATAAATCCATGTGCTTCATAAAAAAGATGTGCTTTTTTACGATATGTCGATGTAGACAACTCCAATTCAATCAACCCTTTTTCCTTAGCAAGTCCTTCTACATACTCTATTAAACGATGTCCTACTTTTAAGCCACGATATTCTGGTAATACAACCAATTCAACAATTTCTCCAGTTGGTGCATGATGATGTAAATGATAATTGATATAAAGACTTATAAGTCCTATAATCTTATCTTCATGACGATAAACAATAAAATATATATCTTTATTATCTAATCCCTCTAAATATGTTTTTATAAAATAATCTTTTGATATTTGTTCTTGTTCCAATTCACATATCAATTGATAAATATCTTCTAAGTCTTCTTTTTTTGCATTCTCAATCATATTTCTACCTCTTTAGACACTATTATACCAAAAAAAGAACCGAAGTCATTCGATTCTTTTCTTATTCATATTTTTAAGGGAGTTTTTTATGAATTTTTTTCTTACTACATACATAATATAACCTGTCAATATGAATTTAAAATGAACAAAATAAGAATTTTATGTGTACTTTATACTTATTCCCTTATTTTTTAAATTATCAAGGCATTCATTTAAGTACTCATTATTGTGTTCAGAATATACAGGATGTCTTGTTATTTGTTTATATTCTGTAAAGTAAGACATATCATATCCTAGCTGCATTCCTCGATAACGGTAATCTTTCCATATTTCATTAACACTATATCCTCTTTTCTCCATTTCATCCATAATAAGACAATGATAAACATAAAGATAAAAATATGGATAAGTAAATACATAATCAACTACACTATGTTTCTTTCCCCAAGACATTCCTCTCAATGCACAAACTTCACGATGTTGTCCTAATAATTGTTGAGGTGGTAATCTTGGAATTAAACTCTCATGCCAAAGTCTCATTATAAATCACTCCTTATTTATTCTTTGGATAATTTATAATTTATATACCTGACACTTTTATTTATATTTTAACTTACATACTAATATAACCAAAGCCAAACAAAATGTAATGGCATTCGCAATTAATAAAGCCATATCGTTAATTGCTATACCATGCATCAACCATAAAAACACACCAGTCACTTGCATACAATACATTCCTAATGAAATAGCTGATGTATCTTTTGTTTTTAATACTTTCATCACTTGTGGCACAAACGCCAATGTTGTTAAAATTCCTGCAATCGTTCCTATCATTCTTTCTTCTCCTTTTTATCTATAACACTTTATAAAAGTATCTATAATCTTTAATTCTTCTTCTGTTAAAGTAAAATCCTGTGATTCTACTATACATTTATTCTTAATCTCTTTTTGAAACATATACTGCATCATAATTTGTTTAATATCCTTTTGATATGATAATTCTATATCAATAATATCCTCTAACTGATGCATTTTCTCTAATAAGCATTCATCAAATTCAAAACTATTTTTATAATAATCTACACCTTTGAATAAACGTTCAAGCCCATCCATTAATCTTTCCTTTGGACAAGCAATATTCATTCTTATAAATGATTGTCCATTTATGCCATACTCTTTACCACTAGATACATAAAGGCCTGTCTTTAGTCTTATTAATTCTGTTAATTCATCACTATCAAAGCATATCTTTGAACAATCTATCTATAAAAGATATGTTGCTTTTGATTCAATAACATAAAGTTCTGGTAAGT
The DNA here is from genome assembly GCA_036639875.1 of Coprobacillus sp. GTDB lineage: Bacteria > Bacillota_I > Bacilli_A > Erysipelotrichales > Coprobacillaceae > JAVWHX01. The sequence continues at coordinate 2,940 of JAVWHX010000026.1, read as the reverse complement.
TTTCTTTGATGTATTCAATAGCTATTTGTTTATTTTCCTCAATATATAAATTTAATTCTTTTAACCACTCTTTCCCTTTCTTAAATGCTGTTATACTTGCTGTTATCGCAAAACTATTTGGTTCAGCAACCTCATCAGTATTAATACCACGATTGACTTTATGCCTTAATTCTTCATTAGGAACAACGATGCATGCTGTTTGTAACCCTGCTAAATTAAAGGCTTTCGTTGGTGCAATACATGTAATACTATTATGAGCATTGTTCTTTGAGACACTAGCAAATGGAGTATATTGATAACCAGGTGAAACAATATCACAGTGAATCTCATCTGATAACACAACAACATGATGTTTCATACATAGATCACCAATTCTTTGAAGTGTATCAACATCCCATATCTTCCCAATTGGATTGTGAGGGTTACATAGGATCATAAGTGTTGTTTGGGGTAAAGAGAGTTTTGCTTCAAGATCACCAAAATCAATTGCATAATCTTGACCATCATAAATCAAATCACTTGATAATACATTTCTATCATTATTTAAAATGGAGTTATAAAAGATATTATATACTGGTGATTGAATCAAAACATTATCTCCAATTGTTGTAAGTTTTCTGACAATTGATGAAATAGCTGGAACAACTCCTGTACAAAACATCATCCACTCTGTTTCAAATCGATAGCCATGATATGAGTTCCACCATTCTTGAATACTTTGAAAATATTCATCACTCACAACATTATAACCAAATACGCCATGATTCACTCTTTGATGTAATGCTTCAATAATTTCAGGAGCAGTTTCAAAATCCATATCAGCTACCCACATTGGTAATTCATTCTTTTTAACATCCCATTTTAATGAATGAGTATCAAATCTATTCACTAATTTAGAAAATTGATAAGTCATTGTCTTCTCCCTTCTTAACTACATACACATTGAATTGTTTCTTGTTGGTGTATATGTGGTTTACAAATAGTAATCTCTGTATCTTGTGGGTTAATCTTTGTTTCATCTAAAACCAATTCACCTATTCCATATGCCTTAATAACGCCTGATAAAGGATTCATAACACTATCAATACATGAAACAATATCTGCATCAACAGTTGAGTATTCAAATGCTAATGTAGTATTGATAAGCTTACAGTTTACTAGTTTTAGATTTTCAATATAACATAAACCTTGTAAACTCTCGATTGTACAATTTATAAAAGTCACATTCTTTGAATTCCAACCAAGATATTCACCAATAATAACAGAATCATAAACAACAACATTTTCACAATTCCAAAAAGCATCCTTTGATATAAGTTTTGAATGATGAACTTCAATATTCTTAACACCATCAAAACAATAATTCCCTGTTAAATTTAACTTTTCAATCTTTAAATCTTGACTATTCATCCCAAAATAATCTCCTCTAGCAGAGACATTCTTAAGTTCAATATCATGACAATTCCACAATGTTTCTAAAGCCAAAGGCATATCAACATTTTCAAGTTGAATATGGCTTGATCTTCTCAAAGTTTTAGGAGCTTCAATCATACTATCTTTGATAGTTATGTTATGAGTATACCAAATCCCTGAACGTGCTGTTTCTAATAATGTCGAATTCTCTACAAATATATCATTGCTATACCACAATGGATATTTCCACTTAAAAATACTTTGGTTAATTTGAATATGTTGACTTTCTTTTAATGGTGATTCACCATCTCCAAAAACTGAGTCTTCAACTCTTAAGTTTTCACCTTTAAATAAAGCTCTTTCACCTTTAAAATACTCTTGTTTTAATATTTTCATATATAAACTCCTTCTATTGTTCTTTATGAAATGTAAGTTCTATCTTTCCTTTTGGTAATCTCTCTAAGAACTCATCAATATCTTTTACTCGTCCTATTTTTGTATATAAGTATTGTGTCTTAAAATCCTTATAGAAGACAACAAGACAGTTATTTCCAAATAACATAATGTCACCTTTTTTTATTTCATTTATGTTTTCTGATGAAGTTGGTAAAGTTTTCTCTAAATAACAATACTTTTCATTACCATTAAGTTCTTCCATAGAATATGATTTAGGCAATTCTTTTAATAATTCTTGAGTTGCTTTATTCTGATACAACTCTGCCTTACAAAGATATTCATCTATCTCAATATAAATTTCTTGCATCTTTTCACTTACCTCCTCTTCAACTGTTTCTTCTTGTCTATCTTTTATAACTTCTTTTTGGCTTTGACATCCCCATAGGGTCAATAAAATCAAGAAAATCCATAACTTTTTCATCTCTATAAAATGCTTTTCCCTAATAAATAAGCTTCTTTCATTATCTTCTCATTTGACTTTACATCTTGAGGATTTGTAACTCCAGAACCTTTAATAGTGCCTTTTAAAGAACATTTTTCAAAGCAATCTATCCATCCTTGTAAACCATGAATAGTTCCATCAAATGCTTCGTTCTCTTCATCAGCAGCACTCATAATCAAATAAATATCTCTAAACTTATATTCAAAAGCAAAGAGTGGATTACTACGATCCAATAGAGTTTTCATTTGTCCACTCATTTCATAAAAATAAACTGGTGTTGCATATAAAATAATATCAGCTCCTTGCATTATCTTTAGAATTTCATTAACATCATCCTTGATAATACAAGTTCCTGTCTTTTGACAACTTAAACAACCTTTACAAAAAGAAATCGTTTGATCAGATAAAGATACTTTATGAACTTGATTTCCTAACTCCTTGGCACCTTTTATAAATTCATCTGCTAAAATATCAGAATTACTATTCATTCTTTGACTTGTTGATATAACTAAAATATTTTTCATTTTTCTTCTCCTTCTTTTTTTATCATATAATCTAACCCTAGATAAATGTTGGCAAATGTGTTTAACACCGTATTATAGGATTTAAACACTTATAATACAAACCCT
>JAVWHX010000025.1:0-31167 GCA_036639875.1 Coprobacillus sp. | reverse complement strand
AGAACCTCTTCATACTTTAACTGTTTATTATGGAGAACCAAGATGGAATGCACCTAGAACACTTAGTGATATGATGAAATGTCCTGATATCTATGATGGAATAGTGAATGATTGGAATGCTCATATTATAGATATTAAAGATATTGATGTTGAGTTATTTCAAAATGAAGACAATAGAGATTTAATAAAAGGTATTCAGATGTTTTATCAATCAAATATTGATAACTTCAAACCACATATGGAGGTATCAAAAGACATAGCTATATTAATTATGTCGATAGTTAATAATGAAGATTTTATAGAAATCATTCAAGAAGAGAAAGGAGAAAAGATAGATATGTGTACATTAACAGATCAGATTAGAATGGTTGGAAAACAAGAAGGACTTGTCGAAGGAAAACAAGAAGGACTTGTCGAAGGAAAACGTGAAGGAAAACTTGAAGAAAGAATTTCCCTTCTTGTAGAGTTGTTAAAAGGTAGATTTAATTCTTTATCTTATGAAATAGTCATAAATATAGAGAACAGTAATCTTGAACAATTAGATTCACTAAAAACTCATTTCTACGAAATCAATAACCAAGAGGATATTATAAGAATTTTAAACACTAGTAAATAGTAAGATAAAGAAGATGCAGAACTTATGATTCTACATCTTTTATTTAATAATAATATAGTACAAATAATGTTTTAAATGATATAATATAGAAAATATAGGAGGATACTTGTTATGAGAGATGCAGTGAAAACAGTAGGTAATATTATAGATAAAGCCAAAACAATAATTGTAAGTTATACTGATGATGAAGGATATCCAATTAGTAAAGCAATGTTAGCAGTAAGAGAAAGAGAAGATATTCATGTTATATATCTATCTACAAATACATCGTCAAATAAAGTTAAATACTTTAGAAAACATCCTAAAGCAAGTCTTTATTTTTATGATACTAGATTTTTTAGAGGAGTAAGTTTACTTGGGGAAATGGAAGTTCTAGAGACTAATGAAGCTAAGGAAAAACTTTGGAGAACGGGGGATACAATGTATTATCCAGAAGGAGTTAGTGATCCTGATTATTGTGTTCTTAAGTTTACGGCTATAAAGGGTAGATACTATAGTCATTTTAAATCAGAGGATTTTGACATAGAGTAAGCATCTGAACGAGATGCTTATTTTTAATAAAGAACACATGTTAATTATTGATTTTTTATCTAGCTAAGGCATTGATAAATTCGAGTAAAGCAAGTATGCTTGAAGTAGGGAGGTGATGTAATGCAAATCAAAAAGCAAGAAATACAAGATACAATTTTAGAGGTGGCTAGTATTGAGTTTGTGAAAAAAGGATATGATAATGCATCACTAAGAACAATTGCTAAAAAAGCAAATACATCACTAGGCAATATTTATAATTACTATCCTAGCAAAGAGGCTATACTAGATGCATTACTATTGCCAGAAGTAGAAGATTTAAAGAACTTATTAGAAGAACATTTCAGGCTTAATACACCAGTTCATGACGCTAAAGATATAGATAGAATATTAGATAAAGTCGACGTAGAGGATACGCAGTTAAGAGCAATTTTATGCAGAGAATTTGTTCTTTTAGTAAAAACAGATGTACCAAAATATGTTGAATATAGGGAACAATTTTTAAGTATGTTTAGAAAACACGTAGCTTGGCATATGAATGTGAAGGAAGATAATCATTTTATAGTGATCATTAGTAATATGATGATTGATTGTATTATGCACTATGTCCAATGTGAATATCATACAAAGAGAAAAAAAGAAGACTTTGTAGAAATGTTTAAAATGTTATGTGCGGGATTTATGGGGAACGATACTGTTGATAAAATCAAAACAGATGATAGTGAAGAAATAAAGTAAGCAAAAAGTGTGTTTTACCACATACTTTTTCTTATACCCAAAATTAAGGAAAAGAGGGATATATGATGGATAAAATTATTGAATTTAAAGATGTAAGTAAGGTTTATGGTGAGAATGAAAATCAAACATATGCATTAAAAAATATAAGTTTTAGCATTAATAAAGGAGAATTTGTTGTTGTGTTAGGACCTAGTGGTGCAGGGAAAAGTACAATCTTAAATATTCTTGGGGGAATGGATAGAGTTAGTCAAGGAAGTATTATCATCGATGATAATAATATTACAAATTATAATGATCATGAACTTGCAAAGTATCGTGCTATCAATATTGGCTTTGTATTTCAATTTTACAATCTTATTCCAACATTAACAGTTTATGAAAATGTTGCTTTAATGAAAGAAATAAAAAAAGATATCTTAGATGTTAAAGAGGTCTTAAAGGGGTTAGGTATTGATAAACATATGCATAAATTTCCTTCTCAATTATCAGGAGGAGAACAACAACGTGTATCTATCGCAAGAGCAATCACTAAGAATCCAACAATCCTTCTATGTGATGAACCAACAGGTGCATTAGATTCATCAACTGGTGAAATGGTTTTAACAGAATTAAAAAAAGCTTGTAAAGAACATCATCATACAACAATTATTGTTACACATAATATGGCTTTAGGACAAGCAGCAGATAAAATCATTTATATTAAAAATGGAGGTGTTGAGAAAGTCGTTGTACAAGAATCTCCATGTGAGATAAGTGAGGTGAAATGGTAATGTTATTTAAGAAAATGTGGAGAGATATCATATACCATAAAACACAATTTATCGCAATATTTATTATGATATTTCTAGGTGTCTTTATATATACAGGAATTAATAGTGAGTGGAATGGTTTATTATATCATTCACAGAATTTTTATACCGAAACAAATCTAAGTGATGGTTTGATAATGGGGGAATCTTTTGAAAAAGAAGATGTTCATAAACTTAAAGAAAATAAAGAGATTCAAGATGCTGAGCGTCGTGCTGTTTTCCAAGTTCATGAAAAGTCTAATGTTAGTAAAAGTTTAGACGTTTACTTATTAGAAGGGACATCATTATCTCAAATGAAAGTCATGAGTGGTGAAACTTTTGACCTAGATAAAACAGGTATTTGGATTAATCAAAACTATGCTGATGAAAACAATATCCAGATTGGCGATAAAATCACTTTAGAAAACCAAGGAATTGTCATTGAAGAAACGATTAGAGGGATTGTCTTACATCCAGAGTTTGTATATTCAGCCAGTGATAACAGTATAACTCCAGACTTTAAGAATCAAGGTTATGCTTTTATATCTGCAAATCAATTTCAATATACAAACATGATTCCATTTACTCAAATTCTTATAAAAACAAATAACGAAAATCCTGAAAAGATTATTAAGCAACAATTGAATGATAAGAACATGACTTATATAGATAAAGAAGATCTTTCTAGTTATAATATGATTCAAAGTGAAATATCACAACATCAAGCATTTGCTGATGTCTTTCCAATTGTCTTTTTATTCATTGCATTTTTAACAACTATTACAACAATTACTAAATTAATTATAAATCAAAGATTACAAATAGGTGTTTTAAAAGCATTAGGACTTTCTCAAATAAAAATATTTACTCATTATTTATCACATATCTTATTTATTACAATTATAGCTGCAATCTTAGGATACATTTTAGGACCGATGATAGTTCCAGAAATCATATATCCAATGATGAGGACCATCTATTCTCTACCTGAATTATATGCAGTACCTCTAGATATAAGTATCCTATTAGTTATATTGGTTATTGTTATATCTTTTGTGATTTCATTTATAGTTTGTTATCATCAGTTAAAAGAAAGTGCTTCTCAATTAATGAGACCAGTTGTTATTAAATATAAAGGTCATATCAAAAAAGAAAAATCAATATGGAAACATCTTCGCTTTTATGAACAATGGAACTTAAGAGATATGATGCGTAATAAAGTAAGAAGTCTAATGGCTATTGTAGGAATTGCAGGATGTATGGGGTTATTATTTTGTGCCTTTGGTTTACAAGATAGTATGACTGGTATGATTGATATGAATTTTAAAGATTTAAATCAATTTGATATTCAAGTTAATGTGAATGATAAAGCTAATATTGATGATTTGAAAGCAAAGATTGATGGAAGTACACTACAACAAAATGTTATTGAAATCAATAACCAAGAGAAAAGCCAAACATATGCAATAACGATACAAGAAAATACTCAATATATGAAAATAATAGATACTGATTTAAAAGAGATTCCTTTGCCTCAAAATGGAATTGCTTTATCTTATAAAATTGCTGAAAAGTATAATGTAAAGAAAGATGATATAATTGAATGGCGTTTATTGGGTGAAAACAATTGGGTAAAAAGTTATATTAAAGATATTATTCATACACCTTCAACACAAGGTATAACAATGTCAAAAGAAGAATATGAAAAAACGAATCATCAATATCAAGTCACTTCAATAGTTGGCAAAGATAAGGATATAAAGAATGAAGTAGGAGTCAATAGTATTCAATATCTTCAAGAGGATATAAAAGAAGGAATGGATACAATGATGGAAGGTATGAATTTGATGATAGCTATCTTAGTCTTGGCAGCGATAATCTTAGGGAGTGTTGTTATTTATAATATAGGAACATTTGCTTATATAGAAAAGATTCGTGATATAGCAACTCTTAAAGTTGTTGGTTTTCAAGATAAACAAGTGAAAAAGATTTTAAGACAACAAAACTTTTTCTTAACACTCATTGGTATTTGTTTTGGTATTCCTTTTGGGTATTTTCTTATTTATATTATTATCTCTACAATTGGGGAATCAATGGATTTATTAATACAAATTTCAATGTTAACTTTTGTTATTTGTATAATAGGAACATTGTTTTTATCAACGTTTATCATGATTATCATTACTAGAAAAACAAAACATATAGATATGGTAAGTGCGTTGAAATCAATAGAGTAAATAGAAAACAAGTCTCGTATAAATAAGGAGACTTGTTTTTCTAATAGTGTTTAGTTTTCAAAAGATTCAGTTATTGTTTTTAATTCTGGATCATCTTTTAAGAAGGTTGTTGTTTCATCAGTGTTAATTGATTCAATTATATCTTTTTGCATTTTTGAAGCAAAGTGAGGATCCATTTGTTTTGTTTTAACATGTTTATATAGAGGTGATTGGTTAATATCCCATTTCTTTGTGATTGATTTTAGCATAGGAAGAAGAATCTTTAGTGTTTGAATTCGATTCTTTGTTTCTGTATATAATTGGAAATGAGCAATGTATTTTGCATATTCCCACATATCAAATATCTCTATAGATTTTTTAGATACATCAGCAATATACTTAGCATCTTCTAATCTATTATCCTTGATTGCTATTGACATCAAGGATAATAAAATAGATTGAACTTCATTTATTGAAGAGAGTAGTTTTTCCTCTTCTATTAAAGCGGCTTCATCAAATTGTTCATTAGCAATATATAATTTTGCTTGTATTCTTCTTTTATCAACATAATTTTTATCAGGTATATCTTGCAATAAGAGTTCTGCTTTATCATACTCATTTCTATTAATGTACTTATTGATAAGCATTGATTGAGCTTGGCTTTTGAGGTTGATATCTTCACTACATAATACACGTTCATATAATGATTCAATTCTTTTACAATACTCATCTGAGTATTTATTCTTATTTAAGACAAGCGTTCCATCAAGTACAGATGCAGTACTTAATATGAGTTCATAGCTATTAGGAAACTCATTGATTTTATCTATCGCTTTTTTATAAACAACTTTAAAATCTTCTTTATCTGATAATTCTGATAATTCATTTAAAAATATAGCAATCTCTTGTTTGGTTAAATCATCTGTAAAAGAAAGAAGTGTATTTAAATCAGTATCCAATAAACGTGCTAAAGGTGGAAGTAAAGTAATATCAGGAAAAGAAATTCCCTTTTCCCACTTATTCACGGCCGGAGTGCTTACCCCTAATTGAATAGCAACTTGTTCTTGAGTTAGATTTTTACTTATTCTTTTTTCCTTGATAATATCATTTATTTTCATTTTATTTACCTACCTTTCTTAAATAAATTATAGCAACAACTTAATTTATATACAATTGAATGCTTGTTAACTTATAATAAATAAAATTAATTAATAATCAATCTATATAAAGTTTAAACGTATTTGTTTTATCAAAAGAAAAAAGCTATAATAAGAGAAAAGGAGTGGTTTTATGGAAATAAGAGTACTTAAATATTTTTTAACTGTCGCAAGAGAAGAAAATATTACCAGAGCAGCTGAAATCTTACATATCACACAACCAACACTATCTCGTCAGCTTATGCAATTAGAAGATGAATTGGGAACTCAATTATTTAGCCGTGGTAAAAGTAAAATCACTTTAACTGATGAAGGTATGTTACTAAGAAGACGTGCTGAAGAAATTGTTGAGTTATCTGATAAGACAGAAAGAGAGTTTCAACAAGTTGATGATGTTATTGGTGGTGAAATATTTATAGGTGGTGGAGAACTTGATAGCATGCGTTTCTTAGCAGAGATAGTCAAGAGTTTTCATGAGGAATATCCACAAGTTGAATTTAATCTTCATAGTGGCAATGCTGATGATATCAAGGAAAGATTAGATCGAGGAATTATAGATGTTGGACTTTTAGCAGAACCAGTCGATATCAGCAAATATGATTTTGTCAGATTGCCACAAAAAGATATTTGGGGTGTTGTAATGCGTAAAGATAGTCCGCTAGCAAGTAAAGACTATATAACTCCACAAGACTTAAAAAACCAACCTATTTTATGTTCAAGAAGATCACTTGTACAAAATGAAATAGCAAGTTGGTTTGGTGATGTGTTTGATGATGTTGAAATTGTAGCAACTTATAATCTTGTTTATAATGCAGCATTACTGGTTGAGGCAGGTATGGGATATGTTATGACTTTAAATGTAGCGAATACAAGTGAAGAAAGCAAAATCTGTTTTAGACCATTATATCCAAAACTAGAGACTGGTTCAGTTATTGTTTGGAAGAAACATCAAGTCTTCTCACCAGCAACAACTAGGTTTATAGAAAGAATAAGAAATGCTTTTAAAGATTAATATGATGAAAGTTATTTTTCTTAAAATAAGGGAAATAGCTTTTTTGTATCTCAATGAAGTGTTTTGACAAGTAAAATGAATAGCTAAAAAATGTCCTTTTATATGTCAAAGGAGTAAAAAGATTAACTTTGAAAGAGTAATAAGCATTATAAGTAAAATATTGATAATAATAGATAATGCTTTTCAAGTATAATTTATAATAGAATATAGGTATTAGACATAATTGTTGTTATGCATTAAGATGTATGTGAAAAGAAACCTACATCTTTTTTTAGGGAGTGAAAACATGAAAATTAAAGAAGTTAGTCAAAAGTATAACATTACTGAAACAGCATTAAGATATTATGAAAAGGTTGGGTTGTTTGATGATGTAAAGAGGATTAATAATATTAGGGAATATGAAGATAAAGATATCGAAAGATTAAGTATGATTATGTCTTTAAAGAAAGTTGGTTTACATATTCAAGCTATTCTTAGGTTCTTAAAGTTAATGAAAGATAATCGTGATACAAGGAATGAAAGAATTTTAATTCTTAATAAACAAAGACAAGAATTAATGGATCAAATACATCAATACCAAAAGAATTTAGATAGCTTAGATTTTCTTATATATGAATTAAAAGATTGTCACAAGTGTGATCATAAGGAGGATTTATGGAAGCAGTATTAATTAAATCATTAACATTTCTTTCTATTGTTTTATTAGGATATGTTTTAAAAATAAAGAACTTTTTTCAAAAAGAAGATAGTCAACTTATATCTAAGATAGTTTCTAGAATAACATTACCTTGTGCTGTCTTATCAAGTGCAGTTCAGTTAACTTTTACACAAGTAACAATTATCATTATGTGTGTAGCTATTGTAACTGATCTTATTATGGGATTAGTTGGTAAATTAGCATTTGCTAAAAAATCGAACATAGAGAGAGCCTCAGCGATTACTAACACATCGGGATATAATGTTGCTAATGTGACAATACCTTTTGTACAAGCCTTCTTTCCAGGTGTGGGAATGGGCTATGTGTGTATGTTTGATATTGGGAATTCAATTGGTTGGTTAGGTTTGACTGTGTCGTGGGGAAAGGCAGAAGCAGATGAAAATGCTAAATTTAGTATTAAGCATCTTCTCAATACTTTACTTCACAGTATTCCATTTCTAACATATATATTAATCTTTGCTTTAGGTGTTTTGAAGTTATCTTTACCAACATCTATTACTTCAATTGTTTCAACAATTGGAAGTGCTAATAGTTTTCTTGTTATGTTGATGATTGGAATGATGATTGATTTTAAAATGACAAAAGAACAATTTGTAAGTGTGTTTAAAGTTGTAGGATTAAGATTGGCAGGATTTGTAATGTTTTCAGTATTAATTGTATTTTTATTACCAGTTCCAATGCTTGCCAAAACAATATTATTGTTATGTATTGTTCCTTCAGCTCCGAGTATATCTATTGTTTTTAGTAAAGAATTAGGCGATGACTCTGCAATACCTGCTTTTATTAATTCTATATCTTTGTTGTTAGGAATTATATGTTCAACAATTGTTCTTTTGTTTAGCGTTTAAAATAAGTTTATAAACTCAACGGAGCGTTTATTGTATTTGCTGTTTATCTCAGGTATAGTGTTGTTGAGGTGATAAATATGGATTGTGAAAAGATAGGAGAGTTAATATATCAATTACGTAAAGAAGAAAAATTAACACAAAAACAATTAGCAGATAAATTAAACATAAGTGATAAAACAATTTCAAAATGGGAAAGAGGATTAGGGTGTCCGGATATATCCTTGTTAAATGAACTCTCACAAATACTCAAGGTTAATATAGATAGAATATTACAAGGAGAGTTATTATTGCAGAATAAACAAGGAGGAAGTATGAAAAGAATAAAGTTTTATATTTGTAAAGAATGTGGAAATATTATGACATCTTTACAAGATATTGATGTCTCATGTTGTGGTAGAAAATTAGAAGCATTAAAAGTGAATGAATCAAACCAAGAGCATTCTTATTCTATAGATGAAGTTGATGGACAAAGCTTTATTTCATTTGATCATGAAATGGCAAAAGAGCACTATCTTAGTTTTGTAGTATATATAGAATATGATAGAGTTACACTTATTCATTTGTATCCAGAACAAGATCCATCATTTTATTTATCAAAACTAAAAAAAGGTCAACTTTATGTTTATTGTACAAAACATGGTCTTATAAAGTTATAAAAGTTAAAGGAAGCCCCTTTAACTTTTTAAATACTTCTTTACTTGTATAAAGATAATCATTATTAAAACCAAAATACCAGAACTGATAATTAATATTTGAACAGGGATATAATCCGCTAAAGGTCCATATATAAGCATTCCTAAAGGAAATGCACAAGATGTAGCAATTTGCATAAAACTAAATACTCTACCATGCATTGATGATTCCACCCGTTCTTGAATACTTACAGTTATAGATGTGTTATAACATGGACTAGAAATACCAATAAGTGCATTCAATATAAGATATATAATAAAGTATGGGGCTAATCCCATAAGTATCATAATCAATCCATACATAGTCGTTGCAATTATTATTGTCTTTGTACGATTTTTAAAACCACCCCATAATGATATCAACAATCCTCCAGAAATCATTCCTAAACTATATGTCATTTCACTTAGGGTTAAACGCCATACTTCATTACCAAAACTACGACTAACCATTAATGGTGTTAAAAATGCAGAAGGTGTAATGAGTAAAAGTGTAAGAAATTGAAAGATAATTAATCTTCTGATAAAAACATTGTCCTTAAGATAAGTATACCCCTCTTTTAAACCTTGAACAGTTGAAGATTGTTTTTGATATATTCTTTGAATAGAAATAGTTGAAGTGATTGTAACTCCAATAATAGCTGTTACAACATCAATAAATAACGTTGTTTCTAAAGAAAATAATGATAAAATAAAGCCACTAAACGCAGGTGATATAAACATAATAATAGAAGATAAAGTGCTATGAATACCATTGACTCTCATTAACTTATCACTAGGAACAATTTGTGGTAAGATAGCATTCACAGAAGGTGTTTGAATACCAGTACCAGCCGATCTAATAGCTAAAACAACAAAGACTAACCAAATATTCTTATAACCATTTATAAAAGCAATAGCTAATATAAATGTAAATAAAGCAATAATAGAATCAGATATCATAATTAATTTTTTACGATCATAACGATCTATCCATACTCCAGCAAATAATGAAATCATAATTTGTGGCAGAAATCCACATATTGTTGATATAGTTAACATCTTTCCAGAAGATGTTGATAATGTAATGTACCAAACAATTGCATATTGGACAATTGAAGAACCAAATAAAGAAATAGTTTGAGCACTTAGAAAAGAAACTGTCTTACGTTTCCATGATTGATTTTTATTCATAAATAAACCTCTTTCTTATAATATAAAAGCTACAACAAAACATTGTTGTAGCCTAAAGAATAAGTCATGAAAAATAAGTATAATAAAAAGTATGTATAAAATACATTTCTTAACTTATTCTTCGATGAATAAAAATCTTATATTATGCTTCATACAATGTTTCATCGATTATCCAAAATATGAAGCTTCTTTTCTTCTTAATTGATCAGTCAAAATACATATCATTATATATCACTCCTAAAATTATGTTAGCATGCTCTTATTTATAAGTCAAAGAAAATAGCGCTCTGCGAGCGCTATTTAGTAACCTGGTCTTCTGTATAAATACCTTTATCAATAATTTGTGCCTTCATATTTTCTTTGACAATCATTTGTCCATTAATAAGGTAAGCATTAACCTTAGTTGAACTTTTATTATCAATACGGGCATTCGTTTTTAAATCATTATCCTGTGCTAAATCATTTGCTGCATCAATAGCTGCATAAGCTAAATCTTTTAAACTTAAGTAGAAAGTCATTCCTTGCTTACCATCATTAATACGTTTTAATGCATCAATTTCAGCATCCATTCCAGTAATTTCAACATAACTCTTAATACCTAATTCATCCAGAGCTTCAGCACATGCTTGAGCAATCTTATCATTAGGGGCTAAAATAGCATCAACTTTATTGTTGTTTTTCTTAATAGCATCCTTAACCATTTGTTTGGCAGTGGCTGGATTCCAACCTTTCACATACTCATCTAGAATAACATTGATTTTATTGTTATCTCTTAACGGTTGTAAATATTTCATTGCTCCTGTGTGAACAAGCTCTGTATTAAAATCATTAATATCACCTTTAAGGAATATATAATCGCCATGATCCACTTTTTCAGCTAAATACTGCCCCATGTTTTGACCTAATTTAGTACTGTCATACCCAACATATAAATCAATCTCTTGACCAATAACTATTCTTGAATAAGAGATAACTAAAACATTCTTCTTTTTAGCGTATTCAATAATATCTCCAACTTTATTAACATCTCTAGGAGTGATGATTAAAACATCAATCCCGCTATCAATTAACTCATAACAATCCTCTTTTTGAGTTTTAGGTTTATCAGTTGTATTTAAACGAACTTCAATTTCAATCCCTAACTCTTTAGCCCTTGTTTCCATAAATTCTTTTTCTTGTTTCCATCTTGTGGCAGCACCAACACCTAAAGAAACACCAATCTTAACATCTTTATCAGAAGAATTACATCCTGTCATTCCTAAAACCATAAATAGAGTTAAAGCAAAACAAATGATCTTTTTCATAGTTTCTTCTCCTTGTATATCTTTACAAAATCATGTTGAGGCATAGGTTTAGAGAAATAATACCCTTGTGCGACTGAACACTTACACTTTTGCATAAGATTAACATTTTCAATAGTTTCAACGCCTTCAACAACAACAGCAATATTTAACTTTTGTGCCATATCTACAATTGATGAGAAAATAATATCACGACGAATTTCATTCTTTTCAGTAGATAAGAAATCTTTATCAATCTTTAACGTATCAATTGAAACATCTTTTAACATATTTAAAGAAGAATAGCCACTACCAAAATCATCCATAGCCATCTTGAATCCATATTTATGTAATTTATTGGTGAATGATTGAATAGCCTCGATATTGTCAAAGAATGCACTTTCAGTTAATTCAATTTCAACCAAATGAGGAGGAACGTTATATTTCTCTAACTTATTAGAAATAGTATGAATAAAATCAGGGTCATTTAAATGTAAACGAGAAAAGTTAATTGAAATAGGCGTACATTCATTGCCTTCATCTAAGTTTCTTTTCAAGAACTGTAAAACTTTCTCAAAAACAATCAAATCAATACTACAAATAATTCCTGATTTCTCACACATTGGAATAAAATCAA
Source organism: Coprobacillus sp. (assembly GCA_036639875.1). Lineage (GTDB taxonomy): Bacteria > Bacillota_I > Bacilli_A > Erysipelotrichales > Coprobacillaceae > JAVWHX01. The sequence goes on along the minus strand of JAVWHX010000025.1, from coordinate 18,767 downwards.
GTGGTGGAATAATCTTACCATTTGATAACCAGCGAACCAAAGCTTCAGAACCAACTAATTTTCTTGTATCTACATCAACCTTTGGTTGATAGAAAACAATAAATTCATCATTTTCAATAGCTTGTAAAACAGCACGCTTCAATTGTTCTGCATGAGCAGCAGATTGATCAAAACGATCTTCATAGTACGCATACTTCTTATTAAGAATACCTTTCACTGTTTGAGCAGCAGTTCTGGCTTTATCAATCATTAAACTAATATTTTCATTATGATCTTTTACGTGATAAATACCAGCAGAACAATAAACACTAATTTGTGAATTAATTATTTGAATATCATCTAATAATTTTTTTATTTTAACTTCGCTTGCATCTTCTAATAAAACAACAAATTGATCACCAGTAATCCTTGCTATTAATTCATGATTAACTAATTTATTAGAAATATGTTGATAGATTTGTTGTAAAACTTGATCACCAAAATCAAATCCATAGTAATTATTAATGTATTTAAAGTTGTCAATATCAAACTTTAAGATATAGAAATTTTGATTTGGATGATCAGACAATGCAGTAGTAACTTCAATTTCAAATTTATTATATGTATTACCACCTGTTATAGGATCAACAAAAGCAATCTTCTTAAGTGTCTTTTGTTGTTTTGTTTTATACCATGAGAAATATAAACAACTTAAAGTTAATATAATAACAACAAAGAATAAGATAAAATAGAATAAGTTAACAACAATTCCAGAATTACTAGAAACAGCATTCACGGGCACACTTGTTACTAAGAACCAATCATGAATTCCATTAATTGGGGTATACGCAGAAAATAATTTTTCTCCATTAATAGTTGATTCAAAGAATCCATTCTTATTAGAAAGAAGATCTTCTTGTAATTGCACAGATGCTTCAGTATTTCCAGTTTCATATAAATCTCTAACATAGTTATCAGAAGGTTGGATATAGTTATCTTGTTGTGTATTGATTACAATATAACCATCACTCTTAATAATATACATAATTCCTTTATCAGAGAATAAAGATACAGAACATATTTGATATATTTCTTCAGCACTATAACCTTTTTGTAAAGTACCAACTATAGTACCATTATAGTAAATAGGAGTTGTAATAACATATAAATCCTCTCCATTTAAACGAGAGATAATTTTTTCAGATACATTTTGTTCACCTTGGATAGCTAATTTAAAGTACTGTCTTCCAGATATATCAACTTTAGCTCCAGTCGGATAATAAGCTTCACCTTCCTTGTTCGCAATAGCGAGTACCTCATTATCTTTTTCAGTTGTCTGTTTTTTAAAGGTCTCCTTTAAAAAAGAAAAATCACTGTTGTTTGATTGTGTTGCTTTATCACTAATATTATTAGCAATTGTCTTTAAGTTATTGATTTCAAGATTAAGTCGACTCGTAATTACATCCTTATTTTGCGTAACAATTTCAGTAAGGTTGGTTTGAACATCATTATTCAATAAATCTTTAACATGATTCATTAAGTAGACAACAGAAATAATCAAAGAGAGGTTTATGACAATGACTGCTATTAGAAAATATTTGTTTGAAGATTTGGTTTTTTTCATAATGTCCTCACTTTAGTTTATACTTTGCTTTTTGATAATATAATTTTAGCACAATTTGTATTATAATTATAGTCTTAACTGCTTTAAATATTGACTTTTCAGGAAATTAAACTATAATAGTTGACATGTCAACCAAGGAGAATGAAATGGATAAGAGAATAGGAAAAAGAATACATTATTTAGCTAATCAAAATAGAGCATATGTCAATGCGATTTTTAAAGATGAAGGATTAACACATGGTGAATGTAATCTGCTGGTTGAAATATATAGAAATGATGGGATTTCTCAAGAGGAGTTAGGCAAAAAGTTACGAATTGATAAGAGTGCAATTACACGTGTTATCAAAGTTATGATAGAAAAAGGGTATGTGAAGAAGGCTATTAATCAACAGGATCGTAGATATCATTGTCTTTATTTAACTGATAAAGCTAATAATAAGTTAGACTATATATTTGATGTTTTTCATAAGAGTTCAGATTGGTTGTTGGATGGTTTGAGTGAAGAAGATGTGATTGTTGTGATGAGAATTCTTGATGAGATGTGTGAAAATGTAAGAAAGAAGGTAGAAGAGATTGAATGATGAAAGAATGGGAATAAAAAGAATTTTACCTTTATTGGTAGAATTCTCTGTACCAGCAATTATTGGAATGCTGGTTAATGCTATATATAATATTGTTGATAGAATGTTTATTGGAAATGCTCCTGGACTTGGCGCTTTAGGTTTGGCTGGTATTACAATTAGTTTTCCTGTTACATTAGTACTAATGGCCCTGAGTTTAGGCTCTGGTGTTGGAGGAGGAACTCGCTTCTCAATTAGTTTAGGGGCTGGACAAAAAGATGAAGCTAAGAAATATCTTGGGAATTCGTTTATGTTGTCAGTGTTTTATGGGATTATCTTTATGGTGTTTGGGAATATCTTTATGGAACCAATTCTTGTAGTATTGGGTTCGAGTGAAGCGGTATTGCCATATGCTAGCGAATATTTAAGTATTATTTTATTTGGAGCTGTTTTTCAATGTATTGCAATGTGGGGTAATAACTTGTCAAGAGCACAAGGTAATCCTAAAAATGCTATGATATCACAATTGATTGGGGCAGGTTTCAATATTATCTTTGACTATATTTTTATCTTTCAATTAGATATGGGTATGGCAGGAGCTGCTTGGGCAACAATTGGTGGACAATTTCTAAGTGCAGTATGGCAACTTGCCTTTATTATGAGTAAACGTAGTATTATTCAAATGACATTAGATTGTTTAAAAGTAAATTTTGGTTATATAAAAAGAATTATTTCTACTGGCTTACCAGTCTTCTTTATGCAAATGGCTAATAGTGTTCTTAATATTGTTTTAAATGGTACACTAGCAAGTTACGGAGGCGATATAGCTGTATCAACAGTAGGTGTTTTAACAAGTTTCCAAACAATCTTATTAATGCCTTTAACGGGTCTTTGTCAAGGGCAACAGTCCCTAGTTAGTTATAACTTTGGGGCCCATAAGATGGATAGGGTTAAAGAAACATTAAAATATTCTATAATTGGAGCTACCTGTTTTGCTACTTTAGGTTTTCTTTGCGTACAGTTCTTTCCAAATGTCATTATTTCATTCTTTAGCCAAGATCCAGAAATCTTGAAATTAGGAACAAGTGCTTTAAGAATTTGGTTTATGCTAGTCTTTTTAGTAGGAGCACAGATGGTATGTGCAAACTATTTCCAAGCTGTTGGAAAGATTAAGGAAGCAAGCTTATTGAATTTAATTAGACAAGTTATTGTGTTAATACCACTTATTATTATATATGCACAATTCTTTGGTTTATATGGAATTTTCTTTGCTGTTCCAACTGCTGATTTCGTTTCCTTTATTATTACAATGTTTGCAATAAAGAGAGAATACAAAACAAAAGCATTAGCTATTGATACAGAATAATATATTCTGTATTTTTCTTTTATAATCTGAATATAACATATTAGGAGGAATTATAATGGAAAAGATATTTGATCTTATTGAAAGTATTTTGTTGACAGTTTTGATTGGGTCGTTAAGTGGGTTGTTAGTAGGAAATATGACAGTACAGTATAATGAATTGTTAAAACCATTCTATAGTCCACCAGGTATAGTGTTTCCTGTTGTATGGACAATCTTATATGTATTGTTAGGGATATCTTTCTTTCTTGCTTTGCAAGGGCAAGAAAAAAAGCAAGTGATTATTGTTTATATTATTCAAATGTTTTTTAATGTGACATGGTCATTTTTGTTTTTTGGACTACAAAAGTACTTATTAAGTTCAATTTGGATATTATTGTTAATTGGTTCTATTGTTTTAATGATGTATGTATTTTATAAGATAAATCCGTTATCTGCATATCTACAAATACCTTATCTTTTGTGGTGCATTTTTGCATTTATCCTTAATTTTCATATATTTTTATTGAATAAATAGTAAAAAAGATTGTAATAGATAAAAATCTACTACAATTCTTTTGTTTAATTATGCTATAATATGTGCGGGACAAATAAAATAAAGCGGGGTGAGTTTGTGGGACAAACACAAGAATATATTTTGATTATCGCTTCTGATGATGATGAAATAGAAAAATTCAAAGAGATTTTTAAAGATAACTTTAGGAGTATCGTTACAAAAAATATTAATGATGCAGTAAAATATTTAATCTTAGAAGCTAATAAAATTGCAGTTACTTTAGTAGATAGTAGTATTGGTGAAGAACAAGCAGTTCATTTCTTGATTCAGTGTCATGAAAAGAAGATTGTTGATCGTATTCCTATATTTCTTCTTCATGATTTAACGGATGAAGAACTTTATAATCAAGCAATTTGTTTAGATGTTTTTGAGGTTATTGGGAAACCATATGTTTCCTTTATTTTAAAGCATCGTATACTTTATATGATTAATACTTTTAGAAATCAGAATAGATTAAAATGGTTAGTTGATACTCAAACGAGAGATTTAAAAGATAGTATTCAAGTATTAGAAGATATGAAAGTTCAAGTATTAGAAGCTTTAGGGACTTTGGTAGAATTTAGAAATCTTGAGTCTGGGGAACATATTTATCGTGTGAGATATATGACAGATATTTTAATGAGAGAGGTTCAAAAGGAATATCCTGAATACCAGATTAGTGATGATGTGATTTTAACAGTTGGTTTGGCATCTATCTTACATGATGTAGGTAAAATTATGATAAGTGATACTATTTTAAATAAACCAACAAAGTTAACAGATGAAGAATTTGAACTAATGAAACTACATACAAATTATGGTCGTGAAATACTAAAGAAATTAAAAGGGTTATATAATGATGATACTTATCGTTTCTTTGAAGATGTGATTTATTATCATCATGAGAAATGGGATGGTAAAGGTTATCCAAAAGGATTGAAAGGTAATGAAATACCTATTTGGTCACAAATTGTATCTTTAGCAGATGTTTATGATGCTCTTACAAACGAAAGAGTTTATAAAAGAGCTTTTTCACATGTACAAGCTAAGAAGATGATCTTTAATGGAGAGTGTGGAATGTATAATCCACAACTTTTAAAGTGCTTTGAGAATGTTGAAAATTTAATCTGTGATACAGCAATTATATTACATGAAAAGGAAAATCTTTCTTCTGAAATTATTCCAACTTATGGTCAACATAATATATTAAATGATTATGAAAAAGAAAAAGCATATCATAGAGCTTTGACAGAATTAACTGAGGAACATTTTTTTGAATATGATATACAATATGGTACGGTTGAATATTATAACTTTAATGAAAAAACAGATAAAGAGTATTATCGTTTAACTGATATGATAGGTATGAGTGAAGAATCTTCTAAAGAACTTGTCACTGCATTAAATAAAGCCACTTTTAAAAACCCAACAGTGAAGATGCTTCTTAAACTACCAAAAACAGATCATCCTGAAATAATGATTAATTGTTTACTGACAATTAGAACAACTTGGGATATGTATACTGGTAAGTGTATAGGTGGAGTTGGAAAAATGGAAGAGGTTAAAGATTAGGCAGAAAAATAAAAAAGCGAAATAGTTTGACATATGAAAATTGAAGTGTTATGATGACTTTGGTAATAAAAGGTTATAGATATCATTATTCACGATGAAGATTGTATTTATCTCTTGGATATATGCAGACTACATTGTGATTTTTTTATATCAATACCCCTTTTGTTAACATAAAAAAGGAGGTATTCAGATGAATACAGGTAAAGTAAAATGGTTTAACTCAGAAAAAGGTTTTGGTTTCATTACTAATGACGAAAACGGGAAAGATATTTTTGTACATTTCTCAGGAATCGCTGGTAACGGATTCAAATCTTTAGAAGAAGGACAAAGCGTAAGTTTCGATATCACTCAAGGTGATAGAGGAGACCAAGCAGTTAACGTTTCAGCGTTATAATAAAGGGGCATAGTTAGGAGTAATCCTTGCTATGCTTTTTTTTATATTTAAAAAGCACATCCATAATGAGATGAGCTTTCTAGTATTGTTTTTGTACAATTTCTACATATGAGTTAATATGAATTGGTTTAGAATAATAATATCCTTGGATAACATGACATCCTAATGATGATACAAAATCAGCTTGCTGTTGAGTTTCAACTCCTTCAACAATAATAGGAATATCAACAAATTGAATCATTTGGATAACTGCTTGTAGCATTTGAAGAGTATCGCTTGTTTTTTCATCACGAAGTCGAGAGACTAAGAAATTCATATCAAGCTTGATAATATCAACAGGTAAATCCTTTAATACTGCTAATGATGAATAGCCAGAACCAAAATCATCCATTTCGATTACAAAACCATGTTTTTGAAGTCTTTCAACCATATCAATCATTTCACTTAAGTTATCTGTGTATGACGATTCAGTAATTTCAAGGGCTAACATTTTTGTAGGGATGTTATATTTCTGTGTTAATCTTAATAAAGTTTCTTCTACATTTAGGTAATAAAAATCAGCACGAGATATATTTACAGATAATGGTAACTTAGCAACATCAAGACCTTGATCTAACCATGATCTTATGTACTGACAAGTCTTTTCCCAAATATGTTTATCAAGTTTTGCGATTAAGCCATTCATTTCAAAAAGTGGAATAAAATCATTAGGAGGAATAAGTCCTTTATATGGGTGGACCCATCTGGTTAAAACTTCTCCACCAATAATAGTTTTCTTTTGATGGTGATATTGTGGTTGTACATAAACTTCAAACCAACCATTCTCTAAAGACATTTCTAAGTCTCTAATCATCTCTTGTTCATTAACAACTTGTTGACTGAGATTTTTTTCATAATATGCATATTGTTTCATATAGTTTCCTTTAATGGTATGAGAAGCAAGATTTGCCCAATCACACATTTGAGAAATAGGAATTGACATATCATCAACACGATATATCCCTATACTAGGAACAATTGAAATTGTTAAATTTAGTTTGTTTTGTGAATCTTGAAAAATTCGAGTTAAATAAGTAGATATATCATCATCTTCAAATAAACATATTACAAAGTGATCTGTTTCTGCTTTTCCATAAACACAATATTCTGGAAGTATTGCCGACATTGTTTCAGCAATAGTACATAAAACTGTATTTCCAACATTTTCACTGAGAACTTCATTAATGTGTTTAAACTTTTGAATATCAAATTTAATAATTAAAAACTTTTTATCTGGATATTGTTTAAATAAATCTACAGTTTTTTGACAGAAGTGAACATGATTATATAAACTTGTTAGTGGATCAAAATAAGCTAAGTCATGTAACTTGCTTAAAAGTGTGTTTTTATCAGTAGTATCTTGAAAAATGAGATTTGAACCAATGTATTTATTTTTTTTATCATAAAGTTGACTAAAGGTTACAATGAAGTCCTTTGAATAACCATCTTTTTCAATGTGATGTTCAAAAACAGATTTTTGTTCTACATCTAATTGACTATCTAAATGAAGATAGTTTGAAACATCAGATAATAAGTATTGTTTATCACAGAATATAGGAAATAATTCAAGTGCTTTTTGATTTCGATAGATACAAACATTGTGTGCATCAAACATAAAAATAGGATTATCTAAATTTGAAATAATAATACTATTCACTTGATTGGTAAAACTTTTTGGAACATAGATAAATGATAAGTAATAAATTAAACTTCCCATAATCGCAAAACCAATAATTGATATATCAAAAATAATATCATAAAAAAGAAATAATGCATTTATCATAACAATTAATAAAACACCAATTAAAATCATTAAATATTTTTTCTTATAAATATCTGCAACTTGACATATTTTCCTTATAAACATACAAACAAAGAATAATATACATACATAACAAACACCTAAGTGAATATCAAAAAGAAGATATGGTTTAAATTGGAAATAAACTTCACCATTATATACAACTGTAAAAAAAGATGTCATTATCTCATAAAATGGATTAAGAGATAACATAATAATATCAAAACAAATGAATACTTTTAAAATCAAATTAAATTTAGGGACAATAATATCTAAATTTGTAAATTGTTTTGCATATTGTATTAAATAATAAGTTAAACAAACAGTGCTTATAAATACAAAACTATATGCAATTGATGCTACAACATAATTGTTTGTAACAAGTGTTACAAGATAACTTAAACAATCAATAGTTGCTATTGATAAAACAATGCTTAAAGTTCTTGCAACTTTATCTTTTTGCTTAGTAGCACTGAATGCAAAAAGAGCCGTAATAATCGCAACGACTACATAGGTAAAAATGAGTATATTTTTCGCCATAATACTTTCCCTTTCACAAAAAATAAGTATATCATTATCCATATCATTAATCAAAATAAAAAGTAAAAAAATGTTAAATATTGTAAGTAAATTGTTATGGTTTTAAATGTATGTTAAAATGATAACTCATGGAGGATTATTATGAATGCAAAGAAATTAACATATATGGGTTTGTTGTTAGCAGTAGGAATTGTTTTACCACAAGTATTTCATTTTGCAGGACCTCAATCAGGGGCTATATTTTTACCAATGCATATCCCTGTTTTGATAGCTGGTTTTGTATTAGGACCAATCTATGGGCTTGCATTAGGTCTGTTATTACCACTTGTAAGTAGTGTTTTGACAGGTATGCCAGCTATTATAAGATTGCCTTTTATGATTGGAGAATTGATGGCCTATGGTTATTTCAGTGGATTGATATATAAGTTAACCAAAGGGAAATCATGGAGTTGTATTCTCTCTCTATTAAGCGCAATGATCTTGGGAAGAATTGTATATGGGCTTATGCTAATGATTGCTACATATTTATTGAATATGAATGTAGGAGGATTAGCTGCGGTTATGGTTGCTATTTCAACAGGGATACCTGGAATAATTATTCAATTGATTCTTATTCCACTATTAGTATATGCATTAGAGAGGAAAGGTGTTATTCATGAATAAAGCATTAGATATTTTAAAACAAAATCATTATACTTTTGTTGCTATAAAAGGAGACTTTGAATATCATTCTATATTGAATGGAATTGCTCCTATAATGAATCAAATGAATGAAGATGTATTCTTTTTTAAAGATTGTGAGGTTGCTGATAAGGTGATAGGTAAGTCAGCAGCTATGCTACTTATAAAAAGTCAAATCAAGCATTTAGATGCTATTTTGATAAGTGAACATGCTATAAAAGTATTAGATAAATATCAAGTTTCATATACTTATCAAGAAGTTGTCCCTTATATTATTAATCGTACAAAAGAGGGCATGTGTCCAATGGAAAAAAGTGTTTTAGATATTGAGGATTTAGATAAAGGTTTTGAGAAATTAAACGCTACACTAACAAGTTTGAGGAAGAATATGAATAAATAAATTCATATTTTTTTATTATACCTTGTATTTGTAGGTATAACTTTTTAATTATTGTATTGAATACTTATTATGAACTATGTATAATGAAAAATTGTAACGGAAAAGAGTAAGGAAAGGAAAGTTTTATGGCGAAAAAAAAGTTTATGATTGTATTTCTTTCATTGGTTTTGATTATGGGAATGAAAGTTATACCGAGTTATGCAATTGATAGTGTTGATGGTACTTCTCTTGTAAAGAATGTACAACTTACTAAAAAAGGTGGGACTGAATTCTCCAGTAAAGAAGAACTTGGTTTTGGTGATACGTTTAAAGTAAAACTATCATTGAATGATATTACTGGACATAGTGAATTAAGTGGACAATTAGTAGAGGTAGGAAAATCTTATATTCTTATAACATTGCCTAAGGAATTAGCCGCAGAAGCTAATGAAGATGATAAAGATATTGAATGGCAAGTGAATATAAATGATGGTAAGGCATTAGGTAAGGCAAAATATTCTAAGCGTACTAGAGAGATTTCGTTTATATTCCATGAAGATATTAAAGATGAAGATACAATTACAAATGCATATATTGAAATGGAGGTGCAATTAGATAAAGCAGGTTGTGGTGATAAACAAGTAGTTGACATTTCTATGAATGGAGAAACTCCAAAATATAGTATTACTATTACTGAAAACAAACCAAAACCACCAGTTGTAAAAAAAGAAGTATTATACAATACAACTGATAAAACGTTTGATTGGACAGTTTCAATTATAAGTGGAAGTATTGTTTATGATGAAGGATTAAGCTTTGTTGATACTTTTTCTAATAATCAAGAGTATGTTGCAAATAGTTTTACAGTGAATAAAAATCCTATTAATGATTTATTGCTTGATATTCAAGGTCAAACTTTATCTTATCTAACTCCATTAGATGGTGATAAAGATTATAACATTACTTATAAAACAAAATTAAATAATTCAGCACTTATTACTAATGGTAAAGTAGAAAATGATAAGACTGTCATTGTATCAAATAAAGCACAATTAAATGATAAGAAGAATAATGTTTTGGTTTCGTCAGATATAAAAGAATTAAAACAAAAAACAGGAATCAATTGGATTGAAAAAAATGTGGTTGATGAAACCGTTAAAGATAATACAGTTTATGTACCATGGTCTATTGCTGTAGATACAAATGGTTTTGCATTCAAAAACCTTGTTGTTAAAGATGTTTTTAAAAAAGGAAAACCTGTTAATGATTCATCTGAATTATCAATTGTAAAGGAAAGTATTGAGGTAAATGGTATATCAGTTCCTTGGGAAAAAATCACAACATTGAATAATAGTTCTATAGTAGATAAAAATGACTATACGTGGACAGTTAATCTAAATGATGTTCTTAAGAGTGAGACTTTAAATGGTAAGTATACTATTACTTATGAAACGAAGATTACAAATTATAGTGAATATTTAAAGTATAATCAAGATCCAATTTCTAATGATGTTTCGATTAGTTTTGAATGTCCAGAGTTTGGGGGACCAGGCGAAGGAGCAAAGATATATGGAACGCCTGTAGTGTCAAAAGAAGCAATTGTTAACGCAGGGACAATAAAAAAAGACTTTGTGAGTTATTCTAAATCAAATCATCAAATGACTTGGAAAGTTACATTTAATGAAAATAAAAATACTATAAGTGAGAAGGTAACAATTAAAGATACTATTAGCTTGGATGATGAACATAAACTTATTGAAATTAAAAATCTTATGATAGATGGAAAAGTAGCTTCATCTCAAGTATATGAGATTGATAAAACTGATAAGGAGTATACAGTTGTTTTTAAGGATTCATCTCAAATATCTGGACAAACAGTTACTTTTGAGATTGTGAGTGAGTTAACAAATCCAGATTTCTATGAATCTAATAATCAACAAACAAAAGAGTTTGTTAATTATGCAACAGTTTATTTAGGAAATACTAAGTACTCGACAGTGAATGCAAAATACAAGCCTGAAATTAAAGTTCTTTCTAAAGAGGCAAAAGGGTATGATTTTAAGCAACATCTTATTAACTGGGAGATTAAAGTTAATCATGATGGAATGAGATTAAAGAATGCTATTATAGAAGATAAGCTTATTAGTGGATTATCATTAGTTGAAGATAGCTTGGTATTAAAAGATAATAATGGAACAATATCTTTATCAAAAGATTCTGTAAATCCTCATTATACTTATCTTGATAATTATTTAAAAGTTTATTTGGGTGATATTACAGAAACATATACATTATCTTTTCAAACAAAAGTAGATACTGTAAATGGGAAGTTCTTAGATAAGGATTTCAAAACTTATAACGGAAAGATTTCTATTATAAATAATGTATCTTTAAATAAAGATACAAGCCAATCAACTGTTGTGAAGGCACAACAAGATATATTGAATAAGGTCCTTGAGAAGAATGGGACTGTAAAGTCTGATGAACAAAAGATTAATTATCAAGTTGTTGTAAATCAAGCAATGACACCAATGGTAGATACTCAGTTAAATGATATTTTAAGTCCTGGCTTGACTTTAAGTTTACCAACAATTCATTTATTTGAAGCAACGATTGATTCAAAAGGGCAGTTTGTAAAACAAAGAGAAGTAGTTGATGTTAAATATGGGACAAAGGTTTTGGATAAAGTTAATGATTATGGTAAACCACAAGGTTCAACATTATTAACTTTAACAATTCCTAAAAATGAAGGTAGAGCATATATTTTAGAGTATAGTGCATATGTTAAAGATTTTGATTTGAGTAAATATTCAAATGATATACAGGGAGAAGGTATTATTCCTGGTGAAACTAAAACATCTGTAGTTATGAGTTCTGATGAAGTTGGTGTTGGTGGTGGAGCACAAGTTTCTAAAAGCAGTATGGTTGTATATACATTAGTAGATGAAAAAGATAAAAATAAGGTTATACCAGATGCTGAATTTACATTATACTACAAAGGAAAAGTAGTGGGTGTTGCTGTGACTGATGAAAAAGGGAAAGTTATATTTAATGGCTTAGAAGAGGGTTTAGAATATGAACTTGTGCAAACAAAGACAACGGATGGATACTTACCTGAAAAAGCTGTTCATACTCATTTTGTTGCTCCGAAAAAGGGTTATGCTAATAGAAAAGAGATAACTGTTGAGAATGTTAAACGTCCATTTAATGTTTCAAATGTAGATGATAAAGGAAATGGTATTGAGGGTTCTGAGTTTGAATTATATAAGGTGACTGATGATGTTAATGAAGTGTTAGATAAAGACAAATTAGAAAATATGATTACAGATGCTAATTTGGTTGAAAAACAATTAACAGATAAAGATGGAACTATTTTGTTTAATGAAGATATGAGAGATGGTCTTTATATTGTTAGACAAGCAAGTGTTCCTAGTGACTATATTCTTTCAAATGATGACTTGGTTGTTAAGATAGTAAATGGTTTGGTTTTTAATATTTATCAATTGTCGGATATTGATAAGGTTTTTGATAATGTGGTTGTGAATAGAAGAAAAGTTCTCATACCAGAACCAGACACATCTATTCCAGATCCAATTATTCCAAATCCTACACCTAACCCAATTATTCCAAACCCAACTCCAAATACACCTATTGTAAAACCTGAAACTCCTAATAACATTATAAAACCAACGAAAACAGGAGATGTATTGCCTATGGACATTGTTGTTATGTTTATCTCTTCGTTATCATTGTTATTAGGATTTAGAAGAAAGTTAAAGAAATAGAATAATTAACTTATAAAAGAAATTTTATAAGTTTTTTAATTTATTGAATAATAGAAGTAAGAAGAGGTATTTTCATATTGATTATATGAGAAATAAAGAGTATAAAAAGAATGAACAGAATATAGGAAAGTGATATAATAGGAAAAATAAGAGGTGAATAAATAATGAAAAAGTTTTTTCAAATGTTATTAAATCCAGTTTTTATAATTGTTTATTTTATATTTTTATATGTATTATTAAAACTATGTAAGTATGGTAAAGGATATTTGGCTTATGATATACCTGTTCTTATACTTTGCATAATTCTTTTGTTTGTATGGATAGCGGTGTGTATGACTTTGATAGTTACAAAGAAAGAATTTATTATGATAAAGTGGCAGTATTGGTTAAAGATTGCTTTGGGATTAATGATTGTGAGTACACTTTACAGTGGATATAATGTTTATGATATGATTGCTCATAAGAGTGGTAAGATAAGTTATTATTTTGATAAAATATTTAGAGATAAAGAAATGACTTTAAGTAATTCTTCTTTATTTTCTGGAGGGTTTATTGAATTTATGGAAGAAGCTAAAGAAACAATGGCGATGCCTGATAAATTGTATTTAAGTGGTACTGCGAATATTAAATGTGGATATAGTGGGAGAATAACTTCTTTTGATATGTTTGTTTATGGAAAAAAGAATAATGAAACAAAGACTTATTTAATTTCTTATAAAGATGGTGAAAAGGTTAAATTTAGACTTGATGGTTATGCTGATCCAAAGTACTCAGAGGATATATTGTTGCAACCATTCTTAGATACTTTACAAGCATTAGCAATGGATGATTATATTGAACCATTCCAAATTAAATATTCAGGTGTACAAAACTTTGGATATAATAATGATAATATTTATTATGTTGATAAGAGTAAGAATGTAAAAACCGTAGAAAACTTAACGCAAGAGATTCAAGGATATACGACTGTTATAGAACCATTAACTGAAAATGGACCAAGGTTAAAGAAATATATTTATGTAGATAATGTTTATAATATTCCAAAGACACCTGTTAAAAAAGGTGATAATAAAACAAATGAAGATTATCCATTAAGATCAATGGTTAGTGATTTGATTGGATATAAGTTAAAGATTACTGATGCGGCTGCAGGAAGTCGTTTCTATTCATTGTATAAAACAGTAGATGGAGAAGTGAATTGGGATGAATGGAATGAAGATCCTTTTTCAGGAGAATTAGGAGTTGCATCAGGGATTGTTTTTATGAATGAAAAACAAGGTTATATTGGAATGAGTAGTGCTAGTGGTGAGGGTGCAACGCTTTACTGTACAAAGGATGCAGGTAAGACTTTTACAAAAGTTAATCTGCAATCACCAGAACCTTATGATTATCCATCTATGCCATATAAAGAAGACGGGAAATATAAGATAAAAGTGACAAGTGGTGCTGATAATGATCAACCAAATGATTTTCTTTTATATACATCTACTGATGGTGTGAAATGGCAAGTTGGTGAATAATTATAACGGATAATTGTTTTTAAAGTAAATATTTTGTAATATTTTTGCTTTTTTCAAAAATTGAAAGAAAAAGTGTTGACAAATATTACCAAGCAATATATGATAAACGCAAGTTAAAACTTAAATCGTTGATTGGGAGAGTAGTTTGTTGGAAGCTTATAGCGAGGTAACGTAGAGTGTAAGGTTACTAGGTGAAAGAGAAATGAAGCGCACCCATGAGAGTCCATTGGAATCGAGTATAATGGAACGTTACCTGCGTTAAAGGCAAGAGGGGTTAGAATATGATGTTCTAACAACAAGAGTGGTACCGCGTAAATATACGTCTCTAGATTTATTTCTAGAGGCGTTTTTTTAATAGGAGGATATATGATGATTCGGCGATTAGGGAAATATAAGGTTTAAAAAATATAAGATTAGAGGAGAAGAGAAAGATGGAAAAGAAACAGTATAAAAAAGTTGTATTAGCTTATTCAGGAGGTTTAGATACTTCTATTATTATTTCATGGTTAAAGGAAAATTATGGTTGTGAAGTTATTGCAGTAGCAGGAGATGTTGGTCAAGGTGATGAACTTGATGGTTTAGAAGCAAAGGCAATTGCAACAGGAGCTTCTAAATATTATTTAGCAGATTGTAAAAAAGAATTTGTAGAGGATTTTATCTTCCCAGCAATTAAAGCTAACGCTTTATATGAAGGGAAATATTTACTTGGGACTTCATTAGCAAGACCAATTATTGCAAAGAAATTAGTTGATATTGCTATTGCAGAAGGTGCAGATGCTATTTGCCATGGATGTACTGGTAAAGGAAATGATCAAGTAAGATTTGAATTAACGATCAAAGCATTTGCTCCAGAAATGGATATTATTGCCCCATGGAGAACTTGGGAATTAAAGAGTAGAGAAGATGAAATTGAATATGCAGAAGCAAGAAATATTCCATTAAAAATCAATAGAGAAACAAACTATTCTAAAGATAAAAACTTATGGCATTTATCTCATGAAGGTTTAGATTTAGAAGATCCTTCAAATGAACCAATGTATGATAAAATCTTAGAATTAGGAGTTACACCAGAAAAAGCGCCTAATACACCAGAATATGTAACAATTACTTTTGAAAAAGGTGAACCAGTTGCTGTTAATGGTGAAAAAATGGATGGTATTACATTGATTGAAACATTAAATAAAATTGGTGGCGCTCATGGAGTTGGTATCATTGATATGGTTGAAAATAGACTTGTAGGTATGAAATCTAGAGGAGTTTATGAAACACCAGGTGGAACTATTCTTTATAAAGCACATGCTGATTTAGAAGAAATTACTTTAGATAAAGAAACACAACATTTTAAACAACAAGTTGCATTAAAACTTGCAGATATTTTATATAATGGTCAATGGTATACACCACTTACAAAGGCATTACTTGCTTTCTTAGATGAAACACAAAAAACAGTGAATGGTGATGTAAAATTGAAGTTATATAAAGGGAATATAATTGAAGCTGGAATGAGCTCTCAAGATACTTTATATAGTGAACAAACCGCTTCATTTGGAGAAGATGAAGATTATAATCAAATGGATTCACAAGGATTTATTAATTTATATGGTTTACCAATTAAAGTTAAAGCATTATTAGATAAACAAAGAAATAAATAAGAGGTGAAAGATATGGCATTATGGGCAGGAAGATTTAAAAAAGAGATTAATGAGAGTGTCAATGCATTTAATTCATCAATTTCATTTGATGCAAGAATGTATAAACATGATATTATGGGTAGTCTTGCCCATGCAAAGATGTTATGTAAACAAGGAATTATTGAACAAGAGAATTTAGATGAAATTACTCAAGGATTAAATGATATTTTAAATGATATTGAAAGTGGTGAATTGTTATTTGATCCTACTGCTGAAGATATTCATATGTTTATAGAAAGTGAATTAACAAATAAATATCCAATCAGTGGTAAAAAACTTCATACAGCACGTTCTAGAAATGATCAAGTTGCTTTAGACTTAAGATTATATACCAGAGATGAGATGCAAGATATCAAAGCAATGTTAGTTGATTTAATTCAAGTAATTTTAGATCAAGCCTTAAAGCATACTGATACAATTATGTGTGGATACACTCATTTACAACGTGCTCAACCTATTACATTTGCACATCATTTGATGGCATATGCTGAGATGTTTGTAAGAGATATTTCTAGAGTTGAAGACTGTTATGAAAGAATGAACGTTTCTCCACTTGGTAGTGGAGCACTTGCTACAACAACATATCCTCTTGATAGAGACTTTGTTGCTAATGAATTAGGAATGAGTGATATTACTCATAATTCATTAGATGGTGTTAGTGATAGAGATTATGCAATTGAATTTGCTAATGATCTAGCATTAATTATGATGCATTTATCACGTTTTAGTGAAGAAATGATATTATGGTGTTCATGGGAATTTAAATATGTAGAACTTGATGATGCTTATGCAACAGGTTCAAGTATTATGCCTCAGAAGAAGAATCCTGATATTGCTGAGTTAGTAAGAGGAAAAACGGCAAGAGTTATCTCTAGTGTTTCAACCTTATTAACAATGATGAAAGGTTTACCTTTGGCTTATAATAAGGATATGCAAGAAGATAAAGAAGCTTTATTTGATGCTATTGATACAGTGAAACTTTGTTTACCAGTCTTTACTGATATGTTAAAGACAATGAGAGTGAATAAAGATAAGATGAGAGAATTTGCTGCTAAAGGGTTTATTAATGCAACAGATTGCGCTGATTATTTAGTGAAACATGGAAAAGCATTTAGAGATGCTTATAAAACAACAGGTCAATTGGTTGCTTATTGTATTGATCATGATAAAGTTTTAGAAACATTACCATTAGATGTATATCAATCATTTGATCAAACATTTGAAGAATCTATCTATGATGCAATTTCATTAGAAACATGTGTAAATAATAGAAGAGTTGATGGAGGACCATCAAAAGAAGCAGTATGTAAAAGTATTAAAATTATGAAACAGAAAGTAGGTATCTAAATGAAAATAAAAGCAGGTATTATTGGTGCGAGTGGTTATGCAGGAGCTGAATTATTACGATTGTTGTTAAATCATGATGATGTTGAAGTTGTGAGCATTAGTTCTCAAAGTTATTTAGATAAACCTATTTCTGATTTATATCCATCATTTTATGGAGTTTGTGATATGGTATTTGAAGCAGATGAAGATGTTTTAAAGAAAGCGGAAATTGTCTTTGCATCTTTACCTCATGGCTTGAGCGAAAAATATGCTAAATATTGTGATGAACATGATATGAAGTTTATTGACTTAGGTGCTGACTTTAGATTAGATAAAGAAGCAGATTATAAAGAATGGTACAAATTAGAATATAATGAAAAGCAGTTACATGATAAACAAGTTTATGGATTAAGTGAAGTTAATAGAGATAAGATTAAAAGTGCATCTTTGATTGGTAATCCAGGTTGTTATCCAACATCTATTACTTTAGGTTTATATCCGCTATTAAAAGAAGGTATGAATAAGAATAATCAATTCATTATTGATTCTAAATCTGGTGTAACAGGAGCTGGTAAATCATTAAGTGAAGATACTCATTATCCTCGTTGTAATGAATCTTTCCATCCTTATAAATTAGGACAACATAGACATATTCCAGAAATAGAACAAGAATTATCTAAGATGGCTTCTTCAACTATAGAAGTAACATTTACACCTCATTTATTACCAGTTAATAGAGGAATTGTTTCAACAATTTATGTTGATTTAAAAGATAATGTGTCTTTAGAAGATGTTATGAAAGTTTATCATGACTATTATGATCATGAATATTTTGTAAGAGTATTAGATAATGGCAAAGTTGCAGATTTGAAATTTGTACAATATTCAAATTTCTGTGATATCTCATTACATTATGATAAAAGATATCATAAGTTGATGGTGGTAAGTTCTATAGATAATATGGTTAAAGGGGCTGCT